>DASQYT010000408.1:0-3599 GCA_035639075.1 Candidatus Elarobacter sp. | reverse complement strand
AAAGGCTTGTTCGCCTGGCAGCGTCACTTGCTTGATTATCAGTCCTCCTCCGGACGGTCGGCTGACCTTCTCTTTATTCAAAGGCGCTGCAAATTCTTTAAACTTTTCAAGGCCTACTGTCATCGTTCGCCGAAAACGTTTGGTTTCAGCCGTCAAAGCCTGGCGCACTTGGCGAATGCCCTCACGGATTTCGGGATAAGCGTTCCCCATCAACTCAACAACTTTTTCGGCCATCTTGGGCAGGAAATCGTCCGGAATATTCTCAGGTAACCCAACGTTCAGAAGTGCCCGATTTACTATCTTGCGCAACACGTAGCCGCGCCCTTCGTTAGAGGGAGCCACGCCGTCGGCAATCAGAAACGTCGCGGCGCGGGAATGGTCAGCAATAATTTTTCGCGAAGTCTCCTCATCAGCATCGGTCATATCGTGGTGTAAAAGGTTGGCGGCCTCTGACATAAGTGGCTGGAAGAGATCGGTATCGTAGTTGGAGATTTTTCCCTGCAGAACTGCGGCGATGCGTTCAAGGCCCATGCCTGTGTCCACACAAGGCTTCGGAAGTGGTGTGAAGATGCCGTCGCTACCGCGATTAAACTGCATGAAGACGAGATTCCAGATCTCAACGTAGCGGCCGCAATCGCAGGGGAATTTGCAATCCGCGTGGCCTTCGTCGGAAGCGGCAGGGCCCATGTCGTAATGAATCTCGCTGCACGGTCCGCACGGGCCTGTATCACCCATGGCCCAGAAATTCTCGTCGAAACCGGGGATGGGGACTATGCGGTCCTCAGCGACACCCTGACCCAACCAGGCACCATGCGCCTCCTCGTCGACTCCCAGAATCGCGCCGTCGGGAAGTTGAACGCCTCCGAAAACTGTGACGTACAGTTTGCCCTTTGCAATGTCAAACCAATCTGCAGAGGTAACAAGTTCCCATGCGAACGCGACTGCATCCTCTTTGAAATAATCGCCGAACGAAAAATTGCCGAGCATCTCGAAAAACGTGTGATGGCGCTTGGTGAAGCCGACATTTTCCAGGTCGTTGTGCTTGCCGCCGGCGCGCACGCATTTTTGGGCGGAGGTGGCTTTGTTGTAGTCGCGTTTTTCGAGGCCCAGGAAAACGTCCTTGAACTGGTTCATCCCCGCGTTGGTAAAGAGCAGCGTGGGATCGCCATGCGGCACCAGCGACGAGCTGCGCACCCGGCGATGACGTTTGGACTCAAAGAAGCGCAGGAAGGCTTCGCGGATTTCGTTGCCGCTCCAAGACTTTTCCCTTGTGCCTGCGCGCGTCACGTCTGGCTCAACACCGAAGAAATTTTCATGGTAGAAGTATCGCAGAGACCCGCACGAGCGGCAATCTAGCCTCCTCGCAGGTTCCCTTTGAGGCGACTGCACCCCCCCACCCCCGGCATGAAATTGCATGAATATCAAAGGAAAGGACTTACAAAAAAAGTATTCGTAATTGATTCATTCTAAAGGGCGCGATTTTGGTTGTTTTGGAATAGCAAAGGCCGACACGGCCGCCCGGAAAAAGAAAAAGCGGGAGGAGGCTCCCGCTGTTATACGTAGTAATCTACAAAGCAGAGTATACCACAAAGTAAGAAGAAGTCAAATGAAAAATGAATAGTGGGACAGGTTGAATTCTGACCCCTATTGTCACGATTAAGAAAATTCAAACTGTTCCCCTGCCGAAAAGCGAAGCCGGATTCATGGACCAGCAGAGAAAGTTACTCCGTCTCGACTTCGGGTAATTCTTCCCTTGTTAGCGCCTTCAATTCGCGGCGCACGACGTCGGCGGAGAAGCCAGCGCGGAGCAGGCTGCCGTACAGGGAAGCCATTTTCTTTTCATCAATCTTTTTCCTGGTGTCGGGGCCTCGATACGACCGAAGCTTGCGCTCGATGCGCTGGCGGACCATGGCGGCTTCGTCGGAAGTCTGGGCGACTTCTTCGAGGGCCGAGGAGATGTGGCGGTCGGGGATGCCGCGCGCGCGGAGGTCGCGGGCGACGCGGTATTTTCCTTGCTTGCGGGATTCGGTGCGCTGCCGGGCGAATTGTTTGGCGTACCGCGCGTCGTCGATCATGCCGCTTTCTTTCAGGCGCGCCATCACTACTTGCACCAGCAGCTTGTTGTCGCTGCGGCGCTCCAGCTTTTGCTTCATTTCGTGGATGGAATGCGCACGGCGCATCAACGCGCGCACGGCGACGTCGTACAACTCAGCTTCGGTCTCCAGTTGGCGAAGCCTACTGAACATAGAGGAAGGATAGAAGAGAAAGTGGCGAGTGGCTAGTGGCGAGTGGCGAGAAGTGAAGAGATAAGGGCGAAGACAGACCAGTAGCGAGTAGCGATCTAGCCGGTAGAAGAGGTTCAAGAGTTGAAAGTTTAAAAGTTCAACGGGAAAGAAAGAAGGCAAAGACAACGCAGAGGTACCGGAGGACGCTGAAAATGTAGAAATCTAAAAAGGTGGCAACTTCTGTTGGTCGTCGCTTCTTAGGGTTTCATCCAGAAGCCGATTGCCATCATCACACCGAGACCAAGCGTAACAACCGCGACGTCCAGGACGCGGAGCTTTTTCGGCCAGACGTAGCTGGGCTTCCAATTCTTAAGGATGCCTAACCGAATAGCCGAGAGCAGAATACTGTATTTGCCAAGTATGGATGAAAATGATTCCAAAGGCCATTTTCAGGGCCACATACGGCGAAGCCGCTATGAACGGGATGCGTTTTTCCTTCGCAAGCAGGAGGGCTACCGCAGCGCAAACGGCCAGCTTCAAACCAAAGATGCGATAGGCAGCGGATTGCGGCATGACTATATTGGGAATCGCAGCGATCGAAAAACCGAGGAACGGCCAAAGAAGGAAAAGGTCACGATAATAATTCAGGTCGGTGGAGACCTTAAAGGCGTCCCCGACAAGTATTCGATTCCAATTCGGCATTCGATTGGTTTGACGAGCTACTTTCTGGCGAAGCGCTCGAAGTCGGCCATTTGGCGCTCCATTTCCTCGCGGGCGGAGTCGGAGGCGGAGCGAATACCCTGGATGCGCAGCTTGAATTCGTCGGCGTTGGAGGCGCGCGCGAGAGCTTCGTCGAGAGTGATGAGCTGCTTGGAGTAAAGGTCGAAGAGCGATTGATCGAAGGTCTGCATGCCGTATTGGCTGGTGCCGGCGGCGATGGCGTCGTGAATCAAGCGCGTCTTGTCCGCGTTGATAATGCAATCGCGAATGTAGCCGGTGGCGATCATGATTTCGCAGGCGGGCACGCGGCCTTTGTCGTCGGCGCGGCGAACGAGGCGCTGCGAAATGACAGCCTTTAGTGTGGCGGCAAGCTGCAAACGAATCTGCTTCTGCTCCGGCGGCGGGAAGACCGCGATAATACGCTGAATCGTTTCCGTGGCGTCGAGAGTGTGCAAGGTGGATAGAACCAGGTGGCCGGTTTCCGCGGCGAGCAGAGCGGTGGAAATGGTTTCGAGGTCGCGCATTTCGCCGACCAGAATCACGTCGGGGTCCTGACGCAAAGCGGCGCGCAAGGCGGTGGAAAAGTTCGCGGTGTCCACTTCGACTTCACGCTGATTGATGAAGCTCTTTTTGTCGCGGTGCAGGAACTCGATG
>DASQYT010000407.1:0-5152 GCA_035639075.1 Candidatus Elarobacter sp. | reverse complement strand
TCAGCTCAGTGAGATATTGGAACGCGTGCGAATCCATCATCCCTTCGCCCGCAATCTTCACGAGGGCCGGCTTCGTACCATCCTCGTCCGGCCCCTTTGGCACCGGCCGGTTATCCGCCCGCGCCGTCCCCAAGCACAATTCCAACGCCATCACCATCACACTAGCCACGACACGCCGCATTCGCATTCTCCTTACGCCACTCGCGCAGACAGCCTCTATCACGCTCTCAGACGCACCCGCCGCCTTCCGGTTTCTTTCTCTGAACTGCTTTGTCTCTTCTGTCTTTCTTCCTCTGAGTACTCTGTGCTCTCTGCGTCCTCTGTGTAAAATTCTTTGTTTTTTCCCTCGCACCCGTCTCAATACTCGTGCGGATTCGGCAACCGGCCCGCAGCCCTCTCTTTACGCACTTTCCTCCTCGCTCTAAACTGCCAGCGAGGGCCATCTTGCGACTCCATCTCACCTACCATCCGCTCTTGCGTGCGCTCGCAGTGTCTTTTCTATTTGCTCTTGTTACTCCTCCTGGATCGCCAACCCAGCAAGCTCCCCAAAAACAATCCGAAAAACCCGCCGCAAAGCCTTCGCCTCCTCCCGAGAAACCAGAGAACCCCGCTCAAATCGAGCTCCTAGAAACCCACTACCGCTTCGAAGTCAATGGCGACAGCCGCAAGGAAGTCCATACTCGCGTGCACATCAAAAACGAACTCGGCGTCCGCCAGTTCGCGCGCATCAATTTCGACTACAACCGCTCTTTCCAATCCATCGAAATCCCGCTCGTTCACATCACTCACCCCAGCGGCGGCACCGCCGACATTCTCCCCAGCGCCATCAGCGACAATCCCAATCCTGCCGTTGTCAACGCCCCCGCTTATCAGGACGTTCGCGTCAAATCGGTCCGCATCCTCGGCCTCGCACCTGGCGACATCCTCGAATACCGCATCATCACAACGACTACCCACCACCCTCTCGCTCCCGACTTCTGGCTTTCCCACGACTTCGCGCGTGAAGGGATCGTCACGCAAGAATCCTTTGAGATAGATCTGCCTGCCTCGCGCGACTCGAAGCCCTTTACTTCCATTGCAGCGCACGATTACGAAACTATACGATCTGGGAATGCGGCCGAAGCGAGGCTCATTTACTTGTGGAAGCGCCCTCCAACTGCTTCGAGTTCTCTCGAAACGTCACGGAAGATCTTTGACCTACCCTTGGCTTCGGTGGAATCGGATATTGTTCTCACCACATTCAAAGGCTGGGCCGAGTTTGAGATAGCGGTGCAAAAATCATTCGAGAAGGCATTGCAGATTACCCCTCAGCTTAAAGCCAAGGCTATCGAATTGACCCACGGCCGTGGCAAACCGGAAGACGACCTCCGCGCCCTCTACGATTTTGTCTCTAAGAACATACCCACAGTTGATCTTCAGTTGGACTCCGCAGGCTTCCGGTCCCGGGGAGCAGAACAAATCTTGTCCTCGGGCTACGCCACTCCGGAAGAAAAATGCGTACTGTTGTCCGCACTCGCGACCGCCGTTGGGCTGCGGGCACAGCCGGCTTTTACTCTTTCTGGTGCCCACCCTCGGTTTGCCCCTCCTACTCCCTCAATTCTCAGCCACCCTCTCGTTATGTCGGCCCTTGCCGCGCAGTTAGTTTGGCTCGATCCGTCCGTTGAAGTCGCCCCATTCGGAATGATTGCTTCCAATATGCGCGGTGGGGTGGCAGTACCTTTGCATCCTACGACGGACATTTCGTTTTTGGAGGATATTTCCAAGGACTTGCCCTTTCCAGCGTCGCAGCGTGTAAGAGTCGATGCCATTCTCGGCGCCGACGGCAATCTCAACGCCAAAGTTCACTACTCCATGCGTGGCGACAACGAACTGCTTCTCCGGCTCACCTTCCATAAGTCGCCAAAAGAAAAATGGAAGGATCTCGCCCAGCTTCTCTCCCTCTCTGATGGCTTCCGCGGCCAAGTGACCAGCGTCGCCGCGTCCGATCCCTACGCGACAAAAGAACCTTTCACCGTGGAATACGAAATCACCCAGCCCAAATTCGTCGATTGGTCGAAGAAGCCCGTTCGCATCCCCGCTCTGCTTCCCCAGCTAGGATTGCCTGATCTGCCCGCAAAGCCTGCCCCGGGCGTCGCCGTTTCGCCCATCGAGCTTGGCACTCCGCTTGAAGTCGAGACGCACATGACTCTACATCTTCCCACCGGGACGACCGTCGCCCCGCCAACCGGCTCTTCCGTCGTGCGCGATTACGCCACCTTCGCTTCCCAATACTCCGCAAAGGGACAGACCGTCTCGGCTTCGCGCCATATCAACTTTCTACAACGGCAGGTTCCTGCCGACCGCGCCGCCGATTACTACGCCTTCCTCCGCGCCGTCCAAAACGACCAAGCCCAGGGCTTTACCCTCGACCGCGCTTCACCCACCGGGCCAGCTGCCAAGCCCGCTGCTTCCTCAGTCGCCGCTCCCCCTCCAACCCCCAAACCTTGATCGCAGCGTCGGTCCCATTCGACGCCACCAAAGTCAAGCCTCCTTGATTTTCAATCCGTTACAAGAAACTCCGACCCGCCGCAGCTTTTCCTTGACATCCCTTTCCTACGTGCTATACTTATTCCTGTAGATAACTCCGCGACGAATAAGCCTATCGTCCTGCGAGACTTCGTCTTTGATGAGAAATTCGTTTTCAGCTTGTGCTTATTTCTGTGTCAACATGACCACAAAAAAGGCAAGCTCTTTAGATTCAGCCGCTTAACAAGATGCCCATTTTGTAAGCCCTTTATTTTGACAGTCATGCGTGTAATGGGGGGTGGGGTACCCCCTGCCCTGAAGATTTGGAGCCAGACGATCCTCACTTTGCATTGAGGGAAATGCGGAATTGACAGGAGCGGCCCTTCGATGTAACAAGAGTTGTTCGCCTTTGTGAGCAGTTCGCCCTGATCTGAGTGAATGCATGCCGCCAATCTCCGGCCCATAACGACGCCAACGCCGCGGCCCAATTCACATTGAAACCGTAAACGGACCAAGCGCCGTCACCAACGCCTAAGTCCATCGCTGTCAAACACGCCCCGCCCTCAAGGATTCCGTGATGCGTTTGTCTTCGTTCGTGCGCCCGACCGCGTTCGCTTGGGCGGCAATTGTAGGCTCCCTTTTGGGCGGCTGCTCGGGGACAACTTCCGGCGGATCGAATCCCACAGCACCTGTGATTGTCACGCAACCGGCGAACCAGACCGTCTCCGTCGGCCAGGCGTCGGCTTTCACCGTAGCGGCGATCGGTACGCCCCCCTTGAGCTACCAGTGGCAGAAGGATGGGACAACCATTGGCGGTGCGACTTCTTCGTCCTACACCACACCGGCTACGACAGCCGCAGACAACGGCGCACAATTTCGCGTTGTCGTCAGCAACTCGGCAGGGAGCGTGGCCAGCAGCGCCGCCACGCTCACCGTGAACTCAGGACCGCCACCGCAATTGCAAATCACTACGACGAGCTTGCCGAATGGCCAGCTACAGACTGCGTACTCCGCCACCTTGCAGGCCACCGGAGGCACAACCCCCTATAGCTGGAGCATTAGCTCGGGTTCCCTTCCCACCGGGCTCACGCTCGCCGCCACTACCGGCGTGATTAGCAGCACGCCCACGGCCGCAGGAACTTTTCCGTTCACCGTCAAAGTGAGCGACAACGCAGGCAACTCCGCCTCGGCCCCTCTGACAATCATTATCACAGCCACGACCGCAGCAGCCCCGTTCGGCCATGTTGTGATCGTGGTGGAAGAAAACACCAACTACGCGAACGTCGTAGGCAGCAGCCAGGCGCCTTACTTGAACAGCCTGATGACGCAATACGGTTCGGCAACGCAGTATTACGCCAACACGCACCCATCCATCGGCAATTACATGATGCTGACCACCGGACAAGTGCTGACAAACGACGACGGCCAAACACCGCAGAGTTTTCCGGTTTCTGCGAACAACGTGGTGCGGGAGTTGCTAGCGGCGGGGAAGACATGGAAATCCTACGCCGAGGACTTGCCGTCCGTAGGTTACACCGGTGGCGACACGGGAAACTACGCCGTACGGCACAACCCGCTGGCCTATATAGCCGACGTACAGACCACCGCATCGCAGCAACAAAACCTCGTGCCCTTTACGGAATTCCCGTTAGACCTCGCCGCCGGGAGTTTGCCGGACTTTTCCTTCATCGTGCCCAACTTATGTGACGACGCGCACGATTGCAGTCTTAATGTCGCGGATACCTGGCTCAAGACCAACATCGATCCGCTGATCAAGAATTCCGCATTTCAAAAGGACGGCCTCTTGATCGTCGTCTTCGACGAATCCGGAAACGACAACACGCATGGCGGCGGACGCGTCGTGGCAGCGCTGGTCAGCCCGGCGTTTTCCAAGGCTGGGTATTCGTCTACAACTCTCTACCAGCACCAAAGTGTGCTTCGACTGATCCTCGAAGGCTTGGGTGTGAAAACACTTCCAGCGTCGGCCTCTAGCGCGCCTGTCATGTGGGAGTTTTTTACGTTTGTTCCGCCGGCCTAGGAGTGGCCGCGTGAGGAAAAGGAAGTGGAAACGCGTGCGAGCAAACGTAAGCTAGCAAGACGACGCTACCTAATCTCGAGAATTTCTTTCTCTTTCGCTGCCGACAGATCTTCGATCTTTTTGGTTTCCGCGTGCGCGATTTTTTCCAGTTCGTCCAGCGCCCGTTTCTGTTCGTCCTGGCTGATTTTTTTGTCCTTCTCCAGCTTGTCGATGGCTTCTTTAATGTCGCGCCGGATGTTGCGCACCGCGGTGCGGTGGTTCTCCAGCACCTTGTGCAGATGTTTTACGATTTCCTTGCGCCGCTCTTCCGTCGGCGCCGGCATTGGCACCCGCACGACTTTGCCGTCGTTTGTGGGATTTAGCCCCAGGTCCGAACTCCGGATGGCTTTGTCGATCAGCGGCACCGCGCTTGGGTCCCACGGTGAAATCACGAGCAACGTGGCCTCGGGCGCCATCACCGTGCCAAGCTGATTCACCGGCATGGGTGTGCCGTGATAATCCACGCGGATGGCGTCCAGTATGGAAGCATTGGCGCGCCCAGTACGCAGCGTGCCAAGCTCCTTACGAAAATCATCCACCGCTTTTTCCATCCGCGTCCTGCCCGCGGCC
>DASQYT010000406.1:0-4527 GCA_035639075.1 Candidatus Elarobacter sp. | reverse complement strand
TGTTTGCGGAATCGTCGCGCGACGTCGCCGAGCGGAGCGTCGGGCGAAAGCGACTGCGCGTCGACAGCGTCTCCCGATTTTTCCGCGGGCAACGGAACAGTCTGATTTTTCTTCGCCTCCACCTGAGCGCGATCTTCGGGCGTCAGAATCTGCGCACGCTTTAGATCCCGCTCGGTGTAGACATGCCTGGATTTTTTCTGCTTACTTTGCTTTTGAGTACGTTCCTGACGAGCTGCTTCGGTGACAGCCTGAGCGGAGCACTGTGCGGCCCCAAAGATGGCAGAAGCAGTTATCAGAACCGCAGGGAAGCATATGCTTCGCGTAGAAGAAGAACGCCTCGCGGCAAGCGAGAGCGCGGTCAAGGCTGGAATCTCGAGATCAGTTCGTTGCATTGCAAACCGACCACGGGGGGACACCGCTCAGGGACATTTATACCAAAATACGGGTTCTTTGGGAACAAGTATTTTTTGCCCGGGGGGCGCCCCTCTGGCCCTCAACAGGGTACTTGACCGCCGCCTGTTGCGTTATGATTTGCCCTCTGGAGACTGCGCTGTGCTGCGGCAAGGAGGAAAGAAACCATGAGCAAGAAGCAAAGCTTTTCCCGGAGACAATTCGTATCCTCGGCGGTTTCAGCCGCCACGATTTCTTCCTGGCAGCCTGGACGAGCACTCTTCGCGGCTCTCGCAGCTCCGAAAAGGGGAACGCGCGAACTCGCTCCGCATTCACAAGTCGCGTTGACAACGACTCCGCCCTGGCGCGACCAGGGCATTCTCAATCTCGCAAAGTCGCCGTACGCGAAACTGAGAAACGTGCCGGTGCACGCCGTCACGATCGAAAATGGTTTCTGGGCGCAGCGCCGCGAAGTCAACGTCAACAAGAGCATTCCTTCGATGGAAAAATTGCTGGAAGCCAATGGCCGCATGGATAATTTCCGCCGCCTCATCGGAAAGAGCTCTGCCGCGCAGCGCGGGCCGGTGTACTCCGATTCCGACGTTTACAAGTGGACCGAAGCCGCCGGTTTCGCGCTGCAGTCCGGCGAGCGTCCCGAGCTTCGCGCAACCGTGGACAAAATCACGAAGGACGTCGTTGCCGCACAACAGCCCGACGGATACTTGAACACCTATTACGTCGGCGACCATGCTGCGCAGCGAATGGAGCCGAGAGCCCAGCAATGGGGCCACGAACTTTACAACATGGGTCATTTCCTGCAAGGCGCTATCGCTTACTACCGCGCCACCGGTGATCGCACTCTGCTCGACGCGGGCACCCGTTTTGTAAATGATTTTCTGTTGACCAATTTCGGTCCGGGCGCGGACAAGAAACCTTTGTTCTCCGGCCATCCGGAAATGGAATTGGCGCTGGTCGAGTTGTATCGCATTACCGCCGACAAGCGGCAGCTTGATCTTGCTGGTTATCTGCTTGCCGGTGACTCGCGCATTCAGGTGAAGCCTTGGGATTACGTCTACCATTTTTGCGGGACTCCCTTCACCTCGCGAAAGCATCTCGAAGGTCACGCCGTGCGTGCCATGTACGCTTGCTGCGGTGCGACCGACTACTACCTGGAAACCGGCGATCCCGCGTATTGGAAGACGCTCAACGTTTTATGGAAGGACCTCGTTTCAGCGCAAATGTACGTCACCGGCGGAGTCGGCGCGCGCAGCGACGGCGAGGCTTTCGGTGATCCCTATGAATTGCCCAATGCGCGGGCCTACGGGGAAAGTTGCGCGGCCATCGGCAACATGATGTGGAATTGGCGCATGCTCGCCGCGACCGGCGAATCCAAATACGCCGACGTGATGGAGCGCGCGCTCTATAATGGCATCAATTCCGGGATGTCGCTTGATGGCACGCTCTATTGCTATCGCAATCCGCTGGCGTTCGACCCTTCCCGTGGCGACAAGATTCGCAACGAGTGGTACGACACGACGTGCTGCCCGCCGAACCTGGAAAGGACTTTCGCTTCGCTGCCGGGATATTTCTACAGCACTAGCAGAGAGGGCGTTTATCTCCACTTCTATGACAACTCGCAACTCGACTGGCATCTCGAGAACGGCGTCGGCTTGAAGGTTCGTCAGAAGACAAATTATCCGTGGGATGGCGGCGTCGAAATTACCGTCACGCCCGCCGAGCCTGTCGAGTTCACATTTTTCCTGCGAATCCCCGGCTGGACGGACACGGCACAAGTGAGCGTCAACGGGAAGCCTATCGCAAGCGCAACTCCCGGCCAGTATCTTCCGATTCGACGCCGATGGGCCGCTGGCGACGTCGTCCGCGTGCAATTCAATATGAAGCCGCAACTTCTCGAAGCCAACGCGCAGGTCATCGAAAACAATGGCCGCGTTGCGGTGCAGCGCGGACCGCTGGTGTATTGCCTGGAACAAGTCGATCAGCCGGAAGGCGTGCCGCTGAGGGATGTGGCGTTGAACTTGAGCCCGAAATCGGGCGCGCAATTCCAGGAAGAATTTCGGAACGACCTGCTTGGTGGAATTATTCTGTTGCGCCATGCCGGCGCGGCTTATGGAGAATCCGTGGAGCAGAGCCGTCTCTATTTTCCCTATTCCAGCGAGCCTCGAAAGTCGCAGTCTGTCTCGCTGACCTTTATTCCCTATTACGCGTGGGCCAACCGCACAGCAACTCCGATGCAGGTTTGGACTCCCGTCTCACAAGCTATCGCTGGCTAAAAAGCGTTCCGTTCGTGGTATAACTTCACGCCATGACGGACAAATGGGGAAGGCGTCTGTTCAAAGCAGGCGCGGTGGCGTTGCTGATTCTGGGATTGGTGCACTCGCTCTCGCTGATTCGCGAGCAGGTTCCGGCGAACGAGACGGAGAAACAATTGCTGGGCCTGATGTCCGGCTACAGATTCAACTTGATGGGATCCATACGCACGATGAATGATCTGGTGCGCGGGTTTAGCGTGTCCTTCATGCTCGCGGCCCTGGGCTTTGCTCTGTTCGACCTGCTGCTGTTCCGGGAACGGGCAGGATTACTGAAGCGAGCGGCACTGGCGAATATCATCTGGCTGGCGGCAATGACCGCCGTCGCCCTTCGTTATTTTTTCATTATCCCGATTTCGTTTTTCACGGCCACGCTGCTAATTTTTGTTCTAGCCTGGTTGAAGCTGCCATCCGAAGGGACGACTTAGCTTGTAAGAACCCAACTTCCTTGTTATATTTTGTTTCCTGGCAGTTCTCCAAAGAGAACTCTTCGTTGACAAAAGGAGAGGCTAACTCTAAGATTAGAGTTTGTCTCTACAGGGAAGGGTGTGACTGAGCGCAATGAGGACGTACGTAGCCAAGGGTGTAGAGGCCGAAGCGCTGAAAACGGGCGCGAACTGGTTTGTGGTGGATGCCACCAACGTGGTGCTGGGACGCCTGGCGACCAAGGTCGCGCGCATGCTGATCGGCAAGGATAAGCCGAGCTTTACGCCGTACCTGGATTCGGGCGACCACGTGGTGGTGATTAACGCGGACAAGGTCTGCATGACCGGAAACAAGGTCGAGCAAAAAGTTTATTATTCGCATAGCGGGTACCCTGGCGGACTGAAGGAAGTGCCCGCGAAGCGGTTGCGCGAGGCCAAAGCCGACTGGATGATCCGCGAGGCGGTTCTCGGGATGCTTCCGAAGAACAAGCTGCGCGCGCGGCGGGCAAAGAAATTGCGCATTTACCGAGACGCCGCAGGTTTGGCGCGGCACGCCGGGCAGAAGCCGCAAGCCGTTTCGCTGTAAGCGAGATTCGTTTTTTCCGCACGTAGCTGTTCCTTCTAAGTGGTGCCTTAGCGGGGAATAAGCAGGCGTGAAGTTTGAGATTGATCCGCAAAACAGCGGAAGAATATTTGCCGCTGAGCGGACTGGTATCGAGATGGCTGCCGGGCAGTCATCCATCGCGAGGAGGAACGTTGAGTTCTACGGGAACGCCCCTAGCGGGCACACAGACATGGTTTCTCGGGACGGGACGGCGCAAGGAATCGGTGGCGCGCGTGTTCGTGCGTCCGGGAGCCGGCAAGTTTACGGTGAACGGCCGGGAAGTCGAAAAGTACTTTCCGAATCATGCCTGGAAGCATGACGCGACGGAGCCGCTGAAGTTCACGAACATCGCGGACCAGGTGGACGTGGTGGTAACCGCGCATGGCGGCGGAGTTGGTGGCCAGGCAGGGGCAGTGCGCATGGGATTGTCGCGAGCGATTTCGCGGTTCAATCCGGAGTTGCGGGCGGCGCTGCGCAAGAACGGATTTTTGACGCGCGACTCGCGAATGAAAGAACGCAAGAAGTACGGGCAGAAGGGCGCGCGCAAGCGCTTCCAGTTCACGAAGCGCTAATTTTTCGGCCCCGATTTGATCGGGGCCAATCGAGCTCCAGCGGGCTGACGCAAGTCAGCCCGCTGAGATCACGGCCGGCAAGAAGCCGGCAAGAGGCTGTTCTGTGGCGACGATTTGTTAAATGAAGCGGCGCCACCGCAAACAGCCATCCTATTAGGAGGTAACTTGGCAGTAGAAATTACGATGAAAGAGTTGCTGGAGGCCGGAGT
>DASQYT010000405.1:0-5355 GCA_035639075.1 Candidatus Elarobacter sp. | reverse complement strand
AGAGTGATTCCGATTTCTCCGCTGGAGCAGACCATCGCTGCCGTGGTCATGATAGGAATCGTAACGGTCATAAACGTCTGGGGCACGCGTAAAAGTTCAGATCTTCAGAATTGGACCACCCTCGTCAAGATGGGCATCATCATCATCCTCAGTGCCTTGTTGCTTGCTTTCGGCCATCATGCGCGTGAGATTCCTTCGGCCTTCGGCGTCGTCCACCCAGGACTGGGCCTCTGGTCCAATTTCGGTCTGGCGATGATCGCGGTTCTTTGGGCGTATGAAGGCTGGCAGTTCGGCACTTACAGCGCCGGCGAAGTCATCAATCCGCAAAAAGCTTTCCCGCGTGCTTTTCTGATGGGCTCCCTGATTCTCGTCGGGCTTTACCTCATTGCCGTGGTCGCTTACCTGTTTGCTCTTGGCCCAGCGGAAATGGCCATGAGTGAGACTATCGCTGCAACGTCTGTCACGGCCGTCCTCGGCTCCTGGGCGGGTAAGATCGTGGCGCTCACCATTCTGATTTCCACTTTCAGCGCCGCCAATAGCGTGATCCTTACAGCTCCTCGCGTTTTCTACGCCATGGCCAACGACAAACTCTTTTTCAAGAAACTCGCCGAAGTTCATCCGCGGTTCTTGACGCCGGCAGCGGCTATCATCGGACTCGGCGTATGGTCGGCAGTCTTGGTCTGTGCCGGTGAGTTAGGCAGTTTTAAGAAGCTGATCGAAGGTGTGATATTTATCGGTTGGATCTTCTACGGCCTCGGTGCCGCTACCATCTTTCCTTTTCGCCGCGCTTCCGCAGGCCGGCCCATTCCCTATCGCGTTCCCGGTTATCCCTGGACGCCTATGCTCTTTGTTCTCGCCGCTGCCGCCATCGTCGGTAATGCCGTCTTTCTCGCCTTTCGCGACCCTTCCCAATTCATGAACCTTGCCGCTGCCATCGTCCTGTTTCTCATTGGCCTTCCCGCTTACTTCTTCTGGCGCAAACGCCCCGTTGTTTGAATCACTCTTGGGGATAAACCTTGGCTGTCATTCTCTGAACCGCTTCGCGCACTTGGCGGACGTGTTCGGCGCCTGAGGTGTTTGGCTCGAGTTTCAGATACGTATCCAGACCTTGCAGTTGCGCTTGATACTCATGCTTTCGTCCATAAGCATCCGACAGCACTAAATAGGCTGGCCCAAAATTGGGATTTCGCAGGAGAGCTTCACGCGCGCTCCTTTCCGCCTCGTCCGCGCGATCGAGTCGCAGTTGCGCCATACCCAGGATGACGTACCCATCGGGCGAACTGCTGTCCAAGTCCAGGCCCCTGCGGACCGCCGTTTCCGCGTCCTCTGGTTTTCCCTGTAGGAAGAGTAGATACCCAATGCCAAAATCCGCCCAGGCGTACCTCCCGCCGCTCAAGTCAATGGCTTTCAGGAAAGCCTGCATGGCATCATCGAAGTGGCCTAGCGTGGTCTGCACCACACCCACGTGATAATAGGCCTCGTAGTATTCGGGGAACGCCTGAGCGGCCTTCGTGAAGTGGCCCAGACTCCCAGCCAAGTCTCTCTTTCTCAGCCTTTCTACTCCCTTTTCATACTCGCTCCGCGCTTTTCCGGGAATGCTCAGCTCGCGTGCCGAGATCGTGTAATGGTTCCTCTCGGCAGGTGGCAAGCTCGACGAATTCAGGTAGAGCACCAGCTTCGCGGCGGTGCCGTCCACCTGCGTGCTTGTTTGCGCTGGCTCGTAGCCTGGTTCATCAACGACGATCTCGTACGTGCTGGGAGGGAGGTTTCGCACTTCAAAGTGGCCTTCATAGTCCGTCAGGATGCTGCGGAAGATTCCCGCGGCGTGCGATTTCAGTTTCACCGCGACCTGGCTCGCGGGCCGATTGCCCGCTTTCAGGAGCACGGTGCCGGAAATGATTCCCTCTGTCCGCTCGGAGGTGGAGGCTTGCGCCTTCGCCGTTGGCGCCCACACAAACGCAGTCATGGTGATGAAAAGGTTGGGAAGAAATCCAGCTGCAAGACACAACTTCTTTACGTTCTGCAATTTGCACAGCATCTCGACCTGCTGCGCACTTTTGAGGCGTTCCCTCAGGAGACTTGGCGGTTGGTGGAGTCAATCCGTACGGCCGCGAACAGCCACTTCCAACAGTCATTTCGGGCTGCGGTTGTGGTCTCGCCAGCGCGCATTGCACCATTTCCCCTGGTACCAACCGTCGCGTGCGCGGACCTATGCCCTAATTCGTGCATTGCGCGTGCCACAATGCCCATCATTTCATCCGCTGTCGTTCGCGCCGCCTAAAAATGCCCGGGCACACAGTTGTAGCGATGGTCTTACGCCGCCATCTTCTTTTTTTTCATCGACGTGTCTCCGGGTACTTTTCCTCAGAGATACTTTTTTGTAGCCATCTGAGCACTAGCCCACGGTCTGGGTTCTGTGACACACCGCTTGAAAACCGTCTCACCACTGACACCGGCCCGCCACTTTGACTCACTTTGAGATTGAAATACCCTCGCCGCGTGTCGCGTTTTCTTTCTGTGCCCACCTGTGCCTCAAGCGAAGTCGGATTTCCACCGTTGGGTCTATTGCAGCATGCCCAACTTTGCAGTAGAGTTACGGGCCTCAACCCGAGGCTCTCGCCTCGTACAGGAGGTCCCCGAATGAAAATCCGTCATGTCACGCTTCAAGACAAGTCTTCGATGAAACTCTCCCTCGATCAGCTCGATCAAGTAACACAGGCATTGCAAATCCAGCTTGACCGTGATTTCACCCCCGTCTGGGGAGTCCACGCTCAGGTGCAGGCGCTTGATAAAGGAGAAGCTGTCCCCGCTCGCGCCTGGCCTATGACTATTCTTGATCAATCCGACGCCGGCTTGGGCGTCCATCTGGACAAGAACGGCGTGCCCTTCGCCGAAATTCAGGGCGGCAACGATTGGAGCATCACCGCCAGCCACGAGCTTCTTGAAATGCTCGTCGACCCGCTGGGCCACAAACTCATCCGTGATCTGGACATCGATCCCCAGTCCGATAAACACCAAGTCGAGTACTTGGTCGAAGTCGGCGACCCTTGCGAAGTCTTCGCCTACCAAATCAACGGCATTTCCGTCTCGGATTTTATTACCCGGGATTTTTACAACACCAAAGCCCACGCGGGAACTCAGTTTGATTTCCTTGGCCGCCTGAACAAAGCGCTGGACGTTCCGGCGGGCTGCTACATCTCCTGGTTCGACCCGCAAGATGGTAAGTGGCACCAGAAGCAGACCGACGGGAGCTTTATCACCGCACGGCAGAAGGCGAATTTGGACAAGAGCCCGCGGGACGAGCGTGATGCTGCCTTCGGCGACGAGGACAATAAGCTGCGCCACGACCTCCAGCGCATCCGCGCCAAGTATCGGCCCGGCGCTACTGCCAAGAAAACGGCTGGCACAACTTGATCCATCCTTAAGCGAACAGCAAGCCCTTTCGCGCCGCTGTTCTGCGGTGTGCCAGGCGGCAAGCTCTCCAGAGCATCCGGCGCTGGCAGTCGCCAGCGCCGGCCCGCTCACCTTACTTTCTGGTGGTTGGTCAGTTTGAATTTTCTGAATCGTGACAACGGGGGTCAAAATTCAAACTGACCACTACCTACTTTCTGCTTGACTTTTCCTTAATCTATGTTATATTTTACTTGTAGATATCTACGCCGTCCCCAATAGAGAGCATCAACCCCCGTTTCCATCCCGATAACCGCCCTTTTCGGGTTTAACTCTTTTTCTTTGATGAAGTTAACATGTTGCTACTCTGGGTAGTGGAATTTGCGGCCCTTTAGAATCAATCATTTAAGTGGAACCCATTTTGTAAGCCCTTTGTTTTGACATTCATCCATGTAATGGGGGGGGTCACAACAGGCTTAAAGGGTCCATATCAACCAACACCGCCGTATCGGGAATTTCCTTCGACTCGCAATACGCTATTGCGCCGCTCAGCAATTTCGTCAGCACCGAGCGCTTCGGCGATTTCAGTAAAAACTGGAACCGGTGTTCTTTCTTCAGTCGCGCCAGTGGCGCGGTCGCCGGTCCCAGGATGCGCACACCCTTATCGTCGTGCGGCGAAAAGTATTCTGAAAGCTGCCGCGACCAGCGGATGGTCTTCTCCAGGCTGGTATCGCGCACAATCACGTTGGCCAGCGAAGTGAACGGCGGATACGCCATCATCCGCCGGAAGTGCAATTCGCGCTCGAAGAACGCACTGAAGTCCTGCTTCACGGCGTCCTGAATCGCGTAATGCTCAGGATAAAACGTCTGAATCAGCACGCGCCCTTTCAATTCGCCGCGCCCTGCACGTCCCGCAACTTGCGTCAGCAGCTGAAACGTGCGCTCCGCGGCGCGAAAATCCGGCAAGCTCAGCGACGAATCGGCGCTGACTACACCAACCAGAGTGACCCGCTGAAAGTCATGGCCTTTGGCAAGCATTTGTGTGCCGACTAGAATGTCCAGCGCCCCGCCCGCAAACGCGCCCAGCGTCTCTTGGTACTGCCGCTTCGTCCGCGCCGTGTCCCGGTCCAGCCGGGCGATGCGCGCGCCGGGGAATTCCTTGCGCAGCCGTTCTTCCAGGTGCTCCGAACCCTCTCCGAAAAAATAAACGTACTTCGACTGGCACTTCGGACAAACTTTCGGGATTGCTTGAATCGATCCGCAATAATGACATTCCAAACGGTTGCGCTGCTTGTGATGCGTCATCGAGATGCTGCAGTTCACGCACTGTACCGAAGCTCCGCAGCTCCGGCACAGCACTGACCACGAATATCCGCGCCGGTTGATCAGCACCAGCGCCTGCGTGCCATTCACCAGACACTCCTGTATCCCCGCGTGCAGCGCCGCGGAAATCGGGCTCGTCTTGTGCGTCTGCTGAAAATCTTGGCGCAAATCGACAATTTCCACGCTCGCGAGCGATCGGTCTGCAACGCGCGAAGCCAGCGTCAGCAATTCATATTTTCCTTCCCGCGCGTGATGATACGTTTCCATCGAAGGCGTTGCTGAACCCAGCAGCGCCAGCGCGCCTTCCATCTTCGCGCGCACGATGGCCACGTCGCGGCCGTGGTAGCGTGGCGTCTCTTCCTGCTTGTAACTGTTTTCTTGTTCTTCATCGACGATTATGAGCCCGATATTTTCCAGCGGCGCAAACACCGCCGAACGCGTCCCGACTGCGACGCGCGCCTCGCCGTTGCGCACGCGCCACCATTCGCGCGCCCGTTCCACGTCGCTCAGCGCCGAATGCAGCACCGCCACGCCCTCGAACCGCGCGCCAAACCACGACCGGCACTGCCGCCCAATCCACAACGTCAGCGCAATTTCCGGCACCAGTACGAGCGCCGTTTCCCCGCGCGCCAGCGTTTCCTG
>DASQYT010000404.1:0-6039 GCA_035639075.1 Candidatus Elarobacter sp. | reverse complement strand
ATTCTCACGCTTCCATTCCTTCTGCAGAGAAACGCTGGTGTCTCCAGCGAAAGAAGTCTCACCGTCACCCTTCGCTTCGCCGATCTTGCGCATCGTGCGCACCACGGAGGCATGGCGAAGCTCTTCGCCGGCGTTCTCGCCCCGCGTCACCGCGGAGTGCAATCCGGTTTCCGTAATGGCCAGCCAGACTTCCGCTGCATCGTGTTTTGCGGTTCCCTCGAGTTTTCCCACCTTCACAGAAAAATCTTCCGCGCCGGTTTTGCCTGCGGGACGCTGCTCCAGGGTCACCGGCACTTTTGGCTTGCCCGCGGCTTCCATAATCGCCTGCCGCGCTTTCTGCGGATGACTGCCAAGGAATTCCAAGGTCCCGTCCACAACCATTTGCGGTGTGTAAGGGTTGCGGTTGGCGAGAACACCGGCGTAAGCATTTTGCCGCGACGTCCAGTCTCGCGAAGAGAAAGGGTCGGTCCAACCCAAATCGTTCCAATAGTCGACGTGTTCTTCCAGCGCGATCAACTGCACGTTCCCGTTTAGCTGGGCCCCGTCCAGTCGCGCCAGCAAAGCGTCCGCTGGTGGACAACTGGAGCATCCTTCAGATGTGAATAGCTCGACGACTACCGGCGTGCGGGCCGTCTCCGAGGTCCCAGAAGAAGCCTTCGCCTGCGAACGAACCAGGACCAGCGCGGACACTAGGGTAAACGTAATGAGGACGATGCCTTCCGGAAGCCGTTTCATGAGTGTCATATCCCTACCGCCATCATATCTGATCCTTCTGCCCGGAAAAAGTTACTGGCTAGTCATGAGCAGGGAGGCCTTTTCACGTTCTAACCGTTATGATAGTCTTCAGCGGTTATCCAAGGTTAAACCGGCTCGGCTTGCGCGTTTCCCTTAACGAGGCCCCCAATGCCTTCCACTGACTCTCGGCTGCCGTTGCTGGGTGGGCGGCTCTCCGTCGATTTTGCCAACGCAACTCCTTTAAACGCAAACCTGTCCTGGGAACGTTTAATCCTCTTTCTGGAGTCGACCGATATAGTCTCATCCGAGCGCGGAGCACACCTTCTGAGCCTGCCACAGTCCGACCTGCAAGCTGCGCAAGCCCTACTCCAGAAGGCCTGGCGGCTCGGAAGCGCCCTGCGCAAAGTATTCGCGGCCATGATCCGCAAGCAAAGGATACTCGCGGAATGGATCGCCCCCATAAACGAAATCTTGCGTATCACTGAGGGGCACGACGAACTCGTCGGTCAGGACAATTCCTGGAAAATCGAATTTGTGGCCAGAGAGGGCGGGCTCGACTGGCTGCTCGCCGCCGTGGCCCGGTCCGGGGCAGAGATTGTCGCCGAAGGCGCACGCGCACGCCTTCGAGTCTGCGCCAATCCGGGTTGCGGCATGTTCTTCTACGATAATTCGCGCACCCGGCGCCGGCGCTGGTGTTCCATGGCCGTTTGTGGCAACCGCAGCAAAGTAGCTGCTTTTGCGCGCAATCACCCATCGGCGCGCCACGCTTCCAATTAAGCTGGGTCCTGCCTTCCTCACGGCTACTTCACGTACTTCGGCGATTCCCCTTTTGACCAGGGATCGTACGCATGCGCGAACACCAAGCGGTCCGCCAACGGAGGAGGCGAATAGAGACAGAAGGTGATAAGCGGCGGCGGATTGGGATCCGCAAGATCCAGCTCTCCAAGAACCTGGAACGCGTGCGCGGCCACCTCAGCCGAATTCGGGACCAGTCGGTGGATCACTTCCAGTCCGTAAACGTCCGCGGCATGTTCCTGCATGCGGCTATACCCGTTGATGATCGGCGAAGAAACGAACAGCAGCACTTGCAGAAGCAAGAGCAGCACCGCTAGCGAAGCCCAATCTTCCTGCCCGTAGAGCTTCCAATCCTTGCCCCAGCGATGCAGCGCCCAATGCAGGCCTCGAAAGAGGAAGTAGAGCGCCAATAGCAACCCGGCTGCTCCCGTCAAAAAGCCCTGGCGAACGTGTCCTAGGACGTAGTGGCCGAGCTCATGTCCCACAATGAACAGGCATTCATCGTTGGAAGTCTTTTGAATCGTGGTATCCCAAATCACCACCCGCTTCGACGCTCCCAATCCTGTCACATATGCGTTAATAGCATTCGTTTTCTTGCTCGCTGCCATCAGGAACACGCGGTCCGGCGGAATGGGAACGCCCGCATGTTTCGTGAGTTTCTCAATAGCGGCGACCAGATCTGGATGCTCTTTGCTCAGTGGCTCAAATTTGTTGAACAGCGGATCGATGACCAGGGGAGTGATCACGATGAGTCCGAGAAGAATCAGGACGGCAGGAAACCAGAAATACAGCCACCAGCGCCGGGGGCTGCGCCGCATTACGGCAAACAGGATCAAGACCAGAACGATTCCAAATGCCAAACTTAGGCACTCTCCCTTGGTCCAATCCCAAAACCACGAGCCCCAGCCTTGAATGGACTGTTCGTAATGCAACGAAAGCGAATGCCAATACGCGTGCACAGGCAGGTCCAGAACGTCGAGCGTCACGAAGAGAAGCGGCACGAAAACGAATGCTTGGATCCATTTCTTGTCGCTGGCCCTTTCCGCGATGTCCCGAAACTTTGCGGCCCAGCCCAGCCGGAGGATCAGAAAAAGGAAAAGCCCGCCAAGAAAATACGATAGGAAGTAAAGCGTGTAGCCCGCCCGCGAGTACGCCACAGCCTTGGCCTGTCGCTCATGCGAAAGCGTGTATTGTTCGGTCCTGGTCTGTTCCGCAGTCTTCGATCCCGAAGGCAAACTCTGCGATGAACCGGTTTGCTGCGGCGACTTCAATGCCGCCTGCGTTTCCGCATGCGCAGAAGGCGTGGGTACTGAAGAGCCGCGCGACGCCGCCACGAAACACAGACTCGCGCAAAGGATCAGCGCGAAACGGGACAGCCGCCGTCGCACAAGAGCACCTCGCCAACTTGTAAACGCTACTTTCCGCGCAGTCTCTGCCAAGCTCACGCGGCGCGTGTGTGCCGGACAGTTATTCGCACTGCAAGATTTCATCACATTGAGTTAGACGGATGGTACAGCGCTGCGTTTCTTCTGCGCGCGCGATGCATGCAGCTACGGAGTGCTTCTCGGATGAGTCGTCTTGAGGCAGTAGTTTCGCACCGCGCCCGATGTCGCCAGTCCAAAGTGCACGATGGAAGTCCAGCGCTCCAGTTTGTGATGGCCGTAATGATGGAACAAATATGACGCTCCGATCGAAACGCCAGTCCCCGCGGCTTCGACCACTGCAAACGCCGCGTGATTATCCACCAGATCGTTGGTCACCAGGATTTCCTGGTCTCCTCGCCGCCTCAAATTCAACGTTGAAAAATAATCAAACGTCCGCGCCGCTCCGACGCCGGCAAACAACCAGGCATTCTTCCTGTCCCAGAAGCGGTGCTGCTGCATTCGTTCCTCGGTCTGACTCTTGCCTCCGGGAGCGACAACGGTTGACGTTGGTGTTTGCCCTTCAGTCTCGGGCGCCTGAGCGGAGACTCTCTCCGCCCACATGCTGGTTGCCAGCGCAAACAAAAGGATCATTTTGTGATTCAGCAATTCCTTCGCCCCCGGGCATGGCAGTTGCTTAATTTCTCAATCCAGTATAATCGTATGGGCGCTATTCCGGGCCTTACCTTCCATGCAGGAGTCCTGACATGACTCGCTTCCGCCTCGCGCTCTCGCTGATTCTCAGTTTAGTGGTGCTTGCCGTTGTTGCAGTCCATCGGGGCCATGCGACTGCCGCGGAACCGAGCGGAGCGGTGCCCGCGCGTTCGTTTGCATTCACGTATCAGGTGCATGTTCCCGCTAATGCAGATTCCGGTGGCCCAACCCATCTTTGGATTCCATTGCCACAGGCCGATGGCTACCAGGACATTCGCGGCTTGCGTGTCGGTAGCGCCGCGAGCCACGTCTGGGGCCACGATCCCGAATACGGGAATGCCTTTGCGGCCTTCACGCCGACAATGCAGCAATCGGCTGCTGGATTTGATGTAGTGTTGCGATTCACTGCCGTTCGGCGTGAGCACAGGGTTGTTCTGGACGCAGCTGCACTGCAGAACGGCGCTGCCCTTGCGCCCCGCGATCCGGATCTGCAACGTTACCTCGAACCTGACAAACTCGTCCCGCTGAACGGCCCAATCGCCGAGCTTGCCAGAGAACACACCGCCGGTGATACGACTCCAATCCAAAAGGCCCGGCACATCTACGATTACGTGCTCGCCACCATGCGCTATGACAAATCCGGCGAAGACTGGGGCCGTGGCGATGCCCTCTGGGCCTGCACTTCAAAACGCGGTAACTGCACGGATTTTCACTCCCTTTTCATCGGCATGATGCGTTCCTCCGGAATCCCCGCGCGGTTTGAAATCGGCTTCCCGCTGCCCGAAAACAAGACCGAAGGCGACATCGCTGGTTACCACTGCTGGGCTGAGTTCTATCTCTCGAGTGTCGGCTGGGTTCCTGTGGATGCTTCGGAAGCCTGGAAGAATCCCGCCAAGCGCGACTTCTTCTTCGGCGCGCACGACGCCAATCGCGTTTTTTTTACCTACGGCCGCGATATCCGGCTGTCGCCCGACCAGAAGAGCGAACCCTTGAATTACTTTATCTATCCCTACGCTGAGGCGAATGGCCAGCCGGTGAAGAACCTGCAGACACACTTTTCGTTTCGCGAGATTTCATCAGCGCAGTTCACAGCGGCGGGCCGTTGATGGATTCCTAGCTCACTGCGTTTGCATATTCGCGTCGTTTTGACACTTCGGATTGTCATTCCCGCTCGGCCGGCGTATGTTGAGAATTAATCCATCTTTGATTGTCATGAGGAGTAGCACTATGTTTTGCCGAACCACATTGCGCCTTGCTCTGCCGGTCGTACTGTCGGCAACCCTTCTTCCCGCAGTTGCTTTTGCTCAATCGCAGGATTCTCAGTCCGTCGCGGAAGCCGCCCGCCGGGCGCGCGCGCAGAAGAAGAACTCCGAAAAACCCACCAAGGTCATCACGGACGAAAACCTGGAGGTTAAGAAGGGTGATGTGCAGAGCGCCGCCGCCGACCAACTTAGAATACCCGGTACTCCGCAGACGCCGGCGCAGTCGGCCCCCGGCGCGGCAAATGCGCCTGCGGAAAGCTCCAAGACTTCTTCAGAAGACGATGCGCGTAAGGAGCGCGCCGCGGTAAAGGAGAAGATCAAGGAAGCGCTGAGCGATCTCGACCTGCTCCAGCGCGAATATCAATTGGATCAGGACTCAGTCTATTCCAGTCCCGATTACGCGAAGAACACTGCAGGGAAACAGAAACTGGATGCCCTTAAACAGCAAATCAGCGATAAACAGCAAGAGATCGAGCAATTGAAAGCCAAGCTGGCGGCCCTGCCTGCGGCTCAGGAAAGTTCGGAAACCACACCTAAGCCTTAAGCTTCAGCGGCTCGAGCCCCTCAATCAATTCCGTGAATCTTGAGGCTCACAAGCTGATCGATCGTCAGGTTTTTCATCCCGCGCGACTGTAGCCCGCTAATGAAGCCGGCCGTCACTCCATGAATGCGCATGGCTATCAGTTGGTCCGGTTCCGGATGTGAGTACCCCAGCTTCTGGAGCTGGCCGATAAAATCCGGCGACACCCCATGAATCCGGAACGCGATGAGCTTGTCGAGATCCACGTGGTCGTAACCTTGTTTCTTCAATTCGGCCACCCACTCCGGCGTCGCCCCATGAATTCTCATCGCGATAAGTCTGTCCGCATCCGGCTCATAACCGGTTTGTTTGAGGCTGCTCACCATTTCCGGCGTCACTCCGTGAATGCGGAAGGCGATGAGTTTATCGCTATCCGTGATATTCAGCCCAGCCGCGCGAATCCCCGCGATAAACTCCGGCGACACGCCATGAATGCGAAATGCAATCAGTTTGTCGCTGTCTGAAACATTCACACCCGCTGAGCGAATGCCTGCAATGAACTCGGGCGTCACCCCGTGAATTTTGAAAGCAATGAGTTTGTCCGTGTCCAGCCCCTGCAGGTTCTGCGCCTTGATGTCCCGGGCAAATTTCA
>DASQYT010000403.1:0-3332 GCA_035639075.1 Candidatus Elarobacter sp. | reverse complement strand
CTTCTTCTAGCTTCTTCGACCACAGTCTTTGCGATACTTTTTTGCCGTAGCCAATTTCCGTGCGCACGGTGTCCTGTGTCGTGCCCTGCAGAACAGTCTCGAAACCGCTTAACGCCGCTCCTTCCCACCATTGAATTTGCATAGGGCCCGCGTCCACCGCAACCACGGGCGGCCACGTCCAAACGGCTTTACCGGACGCGCGCAGAGCTCCCCGCCTCCGTTCACTCCTTACCGAGAACGCGCATCCGGTAAAGCACTTTATAGGGACTTGGCTACGCTACCCAAAGATTTAGTAGCCAGAGGAGTGCGAGAACCAGTCCTCCGATGAAGATAAGGGCTGCGGTTAAGCGGGATTTATATCTGCAAACAAGCGCAGACACTGCAACTAAAACCGACAAGGCCGACATTGATCTTGACAGGCGAAGACGAAACGAGAAGTAGGGATAGTATAGGTCGATCAGCAATACAATAGACACGACAACAGCGACTGCAAGGGAAAGCATTCGGGTGAGGCTTCGCAGACTTCCACGGTCTCGCTGGAACTCAAGCACACCAGCGGAGACAAAACTAAGAACTGGAACACTAGAAAGAGCGAATACAGCTATTTCGTTCATCGTCTTGCTTTAAGGATGCGCCACCCTCTATTCGATCTGTTCTAAGGGGTGCTTTGAGATTAGACCCCAAACCTCCTCACCGTCCGGTCGCTGCTTTTCCGAACCGCGCGCGCCAAGTTCAATCAAGAGTCGCGTTGTCGTGTCGCGGTTCGCTCCGATTACGCGAAAAAGGGTTGAAAGCTTTCGCCAGTCGCTGGCATTGAGCATCTTCTCCAGCAGTTTCTTTCTAGCGTCATCCAAGCTTTTTTCATCGCGGTGCTGTAACCAATTCAACAGGAGGTTCCCGCCAATCACCAGGAGACCCCCGACGATGCTTCCGATGAGGCCAACAACTGCGATCCAAAACTGATTATCGCGAAGAACCCGGTCCGCGATTTGTTTTGCTAGATCTTCGTTCATCGCTCCAGTCCTCCCCGGCAAGTTCCCGGTCTCGCTGCGCCGGAATGTTAGCACGAGACAAGACGACTAAGTCCTCCCGGGTGGTCGGCCCACGATCCGCAAGACCGCCTCTGGGTGGCCATCCTTCGACGCAGCGCGCATATTGTGCGTTTTGCATCCCGGTCGTTTCTGCCGGGGCGTCCCGGATGACTTTATGGGATCGAAGGGTGGAGTCTTTCAAACTAGAAAATGGAAACTAGAAAATAGAAATTGGAAATTTGAACAAGCAGATCCCTCACCCGGCAAAGACGTGAGGATTCGGGATGACAGGCGCCGGGGTGAACAAGGCCCGCACCGTCCCGCTGCCCTTGCGGGATGAACGGTGGGGTCCTTTTCTTGTTCCTTTCTAATTTCTATTTTCCAGTTCGGCGGGGCGATCAGCTCTTCCGTCTTCGAGACGATTTGCGACGCGGATGCTCTTCCGCCAGGTGGGAAAGGAGGACCGGCGAGCGATCGGGAAACTGGGCAACGATGCGCACGTCGCCACCCATGGCTTTGACCGTTTTTCGCAGCGTGGAGAGCAGCAGGTCGCTGCGTTTTTCAAGCCGGGAGACGCTGTCTTGGGTGATCCCGAGAGTCTTGGCAACGCGGGTCTGCGTAAGCTTGCGGGCCTTTCGGAGGTCGCGCAAGCTCATTTCCTCGGCTATGAGTTCAGCCGCACGGTCCTGGACCTTCTTTCGCTCGGCTGGGCTCAGCTTCCGAATGATTTCATTCACATTCACGGGCATGCTATGTCCCCTTTCCAATTCGGGCAAGATGGGCGTCAAACCGCTCGTCGGCCTTCCGTATCAGTTCACGGTAGAAGCGTTTTTCGCTCCCACCCGATTTGTCGCCCGCGACAAGTAAAATCGCCTTACGCCGGGGATCAAAGGCGAAGGCCACTCGCCATTCGCCACCTTCCGCGCTGAACCGCAATTCCTTCATGTTGGCGTGTCGCGAACCGTTGAGGGTATCAACACGAGGCCTGCCTAGCTGCGGCCCAAACTCCTGGAGCACGCGGGCCAACGCGAGAACCTCTGTGCGGACATCCTGGCCGAGCGCGTCAAATTCCGGTTTAAACTCATCGGCAATCTCGACGGCCCATTTCACTGCCATAGTATGATATGCAATCCATATGGAGTCAAGTCCATATCAAATTGGCGTGCTTTGGGCGCGTGGCCGCGCCTTACTTCCGAAAAACGCCTTTGGGTGGCCTACCAACCAGAAAATGGAAACTAGAAACTAGAAACCTACCTATTTGTGGTGCGCGGGAAAAAGACTGCTGGTGAAACGTGGAATCGTTTGCTCAACTTCTGGATGTGCGTTTTGTTGAGGTCACGTTTCTTGCGCAAGACTTCGGATACGATGCTTTCCGAGGCAAAAAAGGGGACCAGGTCTTTTTGGCGGAGGCCATTGGCATCCATCAGGGTGCGAAGGATTTCCACTGGGCCCGCATCAGGAATGGAATGATGCTCTTCTTCGTAAGCTTCGATTAAGGTCATCAAGACCCCGGCATACTTTTCTTCATCCCTTGTTGGGTTTTCCTTGTTTGCCAGCTTATCCAGGACCGCAAGGTATTCCTCATGTTGGCGCTCGGATGTGATCGGTGCCGGCGAGCTGGCTTCCAGCGCATATTTTTCGGGCACTTCAATCATCATTTTTGCCACTCCTTCTCGTCGTAATCGGCGTGACTCAGAATGCGCCGGATGTAAACCATTCTCCACGTGTATTTGATGGTGGCAATCAGCCTGCATCTGTTGTGACTAATATCGAACACCACAAAGGGCCCGACAACATCCGAATTTCTCCAACTGTTGCGGACCTCAGCAAAGTTTTTCCAATCCGCGTTTTTCGCGATCTTGTACCAGGCGTTTAGAGAGGCGCTCCATTCCCCGTGCCTGGCGGCCGCTTCTCGAATCGCCTTGCGGCTGACGATCCGCATGAGAAATCTTCGCATTATGCGAAGTTAATGTCAATCGGAGAATTCGCCTCTCGGCTGGTGTCCGATGATTGGCTGCGTAGGGAAGGGCGCAGCAACGAGCGCCACTACAAGACAGACAAGAATGTCTGTCCTACCCTGGAAGGGAAGGACGGAGTTTGCCGGAGACGAGGGCGTCGAGGGCGCGGAGGCGGGCGGCGAGTTCGGCGGCGGTTTCTCCTTTCTGCGTGTTGCATTCCATGCAGCTGGAAACCAAGTTGCGGTAGGAATTGCGCCCCGAGCGCGCTTGCGGCACGACGTGGTCCAGGCACTGGACCGACGGCGGGGTGCGGCGCAAACAGTAGAAGCATTGCTCGCGCTCG
>DASQYT010000402.1:0-2429 GCA_035639075.1 Candidatus Elarobacter sp. | reverse complement strand
CAACGCCTGATACTCTTCCGGTGAGCCGTCGCACCAGTGCACCCGCTCCGGCTTGCACATCTGCGCGACTTCCTCCACCCAGCGTGTCAGCCGGTCATTTTTGTGTCCGCTGCTTGGCGATTCAACGTCAGCCGTGAGGCTGGACATGAAAACTTCTCCTTACAGCAACCACGAACATCCTTATGTGGCGCGGAAACTCGGGCCCGCGAACAGCAGAGCGAGATAAACCAGGCGCTGCCGGGAAGGCACTCTAAGAACAGGTTTTCTATTGTCCCCCATTCGATAGGAAAGTTCCAAATGGCAGACATCACACCCGGAAAGCGGGGCTGATCTCGTGCGTACCAGGCTGTGCCGCCTCAATCTCCGCGACCACAGCATCCAGATGTGCGAGCGTTTGCTCAACTGTCAGCGAGTACATCTCTCTTCCCACACCCTCGCCCGATTCCAATGCGGTTTTCAGGTAGTGTCCGGCAATCTCAATCGCCAGAGAATCGGTTATCGAACGCCCCGTTTGCTTCTTGTATTCCACCCAGGCAGGATGAGGCAGCGCCACCCACACTGGCCGCCCGTCTACCAGGAATTTAATATCGACCGCATCCGCATGGCGGGTTGCGATCGCCACAATCAGCGCTTGGTAAATACAGTGCACCTGCTTTTTGGTCCAGCGATCGGCGGCGTAAAAATCTTGGTACATAGCGACATTTCGAATATATCACCGCGAGAGATGCCATCGCATGAGGCCCGACCCACCCTCGGCCCCCATTCTGCTACATTGTTGCACCATGAAACCCGCCCGCAGCTTTGCCAGCGATAATAATGCAGGCATTCATCCCGAAGTATTAAAAGCCATTTCGGCCGCCAATCACGGACACGCAGTCGGCTACGGCGACGACCCCTACACAAACTCGGCGGTGCAGAAATTCAAGCACCACTTCGGCGACGACGCCGAGGTCTTCATCGTCTTCAACGGCACCGCCGCCAATTGCCTTAGCCTGAAGGCTCTTACCGACTCTTTCCATGCCGTGATCTGCACTGCCGTAGCCCACATCTACACCGACGAATGCGGCGCCCCAGAAAAGTTCACCGGCTGCAAGCTCATTCCCATCGCGGCTGCCGACGGCAAACTGACCGTCGAATCCGTCAGCCACGCTTACCGCGGCATCGGCGACCAGCACCACGTCCAGCCGCGCGTGATCTCGATCACCCAAGCCACAGAGACGGGTACCGTATACAAGCCGGACGAAATCAAAGCCCTGGCCCGCTTCGCCCATGAACACGAAATGTTTCTCCACATGGACGGTGCCCGCATCGCCAATGCCGCGGCCGCCCTCGGCCAGAGCCTGCGCCAGGCCACTCGCGACCTCGGCCTCGACGTGCTCTCTTTCGGCGGCACCAAGAACGGTCTCATGGGCGCCGAAGCGGTCGTCTTCTTCGATAGAAAGCTCGCTCGCAATTTTCAGTACTTGCGCAAACAGGGCATGCAGCTCGCCTCCAAAATGCGCTTCATCTCTGCCCAGTTTGAGGCTCTACTAACCAACGACCTCTGGCTGCAAAACGCGCAGCACGCCAACCGCATGGCCCGCCTGCTCCAGAGAGAGGTCAGCAAGTTTCCGCAAGTCAAGATTGTCTACAAAGTGGAAGCCAATGGTGTGTTCGCCAAAATTCCTCGTCACGCAATTGCCAAATTACAAAAGCGCTACTTCTTTTACGTGTGGAATGAGGAAGAATCAGTCGTGCGCTGGATGTGCTCTTTCGATACCACTGCCGAAGATGTGCAGCAGTTCGCGAAATTCGTAGCGGAAGCGCTCCGGCGCTGAAGGGGAAGCAGATGCCTTCCCGAGACGCTGAGACCTGGGATCATTTCGCCCCTCGGGATGAAAACTCCGATGAACAGAAACGCCCTGCCAGCTACTCAGCCCCTGCCCGGTAATACGCAACGCCTCCAAAGAGCATGCGTCGGCGGCCGACTTTCTTGGGATCTGCAAACCCAGCCTGCCTCATGAGGCTAAGGACTCGGCTCTCGGAATTATCTTTCATGCGGTCGCTGGAGTGGAGCAGGTGGGCGAGGAAGCCATGCGCGCCATCCTCCCGGCCTTCGAGGTCGAGCATGTAAAACTCGCCGCCGGGTTTGACCACGCGCCGAATCGCACGCAGGGTCTTCCCTTTTTCGTCCGGCGGGAGGTGGTGGAACATAAACGACGAAAATACGCAATCGAACCACGCCTCAGGATACGGAAGCTCGTCTCCAAATCCCTGATCGAACTGGATGGAGACCCCTGCGCGCGCTGCTTTGCGTCTGGCGCGGGCCAGAGCCTTGGGGTCGGGATCAAGTCCAACCACTTCGACGTCCGGATAAAGCTGCTTGATCAGCGTGGCCAGAGTGCCCGTGCCGCAGCCCACGTCGAGAACGCGCTGACCAGGCCGCAGCG
>DASQYT010000401.1:0-3474 GCA_035639075.1 Candidatus Elarobacter sp. | reverse complement strand
GATATTGCGTGCGGGAATCCCACCCGATCGTCTGCGCGTTGGTTTCGGTCACCAGATAATTTGTGTGCCTCAATGAGCGTCCGAGATCGCCTGAAAGCCAGATAGTGCGAGCATCCAGCCGTTTCTGTGTCTCGAAATAGGGATTCTCGGCGACAATGTCGAGATTGTCCGCAATCGCCCACTGATCGAGATTGGTGTGTACTCCGCCGCTGAAGTCCTGGGTGATGAACTGGTCAGGGCGCTTGTACTGGTTGACGATCTTTGCCTGCCAGGCGAGATAGTCGGTCACGACGTCGTGTTGAAAGTTTTCCCACTCCAGCTTGTAGCCGGGATTCAGAATGCCATTGCGCGGCGGCAGGTCATCCCAACTATCGACAAGCTGCCCCCAGTAAACAAGACCCCAGATTTTATTGATCGTGTCTGGCGCCTTGTACTTCTGCTTCAGGCGGTCGAGGAAAGCGGCATTCATGTACGGGGTGGGGACTCCGGTCGGGAAAGTCTCATTGTCGATCTGGTACCCGATCACCGCGGGATGATCTTTGAAGTGGCTGACGATCTCGCGGATAACCCGCTCCGCGTGCTGCCTGAAATAAGGATTGAGAAAATCATAATTCTGGCGCGGCCCGTAGTAGCCCGGCGTTTTAGCGGGCGGATAAGTAGGGGGATAAGGATCGGTCAGCGGAGGTGCGGTGCCGTTATGAGTAACAACAATCTCGGGATGCTCCTTATAAAGCCACGTGGGAATGGAATAAGTCGGCGTGCCGAGGATGGCTTTGATTCCTGCCGCGTGCAAACGGTCAAGAACGCGCTGCATCCAGGCAAACTGAAAATCGCCATCGTGCGGCTCCCACGTGCTCCACGTAGATTCGCCCACGCGAACCACCGTGATTCCGGCTTTCTGCATCAGTTCTACATCTCTGTCGAGCCGGTCATAAGGCATGTATTCCGGGTAGTAAGCAACGCCGTAGAGAATCGTTTCCATTTTGTCGGGAGCAAAAGCCGGCTTGCTCTGCGCAGAAATGTTTTGAGCGCCAGTCGCTTGATCCGAAGCGGTGATCGCAGCGACAACGAGAAAAACAAACATATAGCGCGCAACGAATTGGTAATGAGGTCGTCCGCTCATCCGCTCCTCTCCTCGGAAAACGATTCTGCGATTCAGCACTTCACACGACTGGATGCCCGTTTGCAGCATGGGAGTTGATCACGATGACTGCGGGTGCAAGCCCTGGCGAAGTTGCTTCCAATCGCAGTTCGCCAGGCTGTCTGATGCTCCGCACAATCGCCATGCACAAGCCGTTGAAGGCATGCCGCCTGTCCGCTTTATCGGCCTCATGACTGCTGGGGTTGCCATTGCCTACACCGATCAGGCTGCCGTTGCCTGAGAGGTGAAATTCAATCGGGGAACCCGCAATCGGCACCAGCCGGTTCTGCGCGTCGAGTACCTGCACCTGAACCACTGAGAGGTCGCGTCCATCGGCTGAAATTTCCTTGCGGTCGGCAATCAGAGCGAGTTTTGCAGGGCTGCCAGTAGTCTCGCGCTTCGCCGTCAGGACCTGGCGGTGATTCTTGAATCCTCTCACTTCGAGCGTGCCCGGTGCATACTTCACTTTCCATTCCACGTGCCCATACCGCGGAACATTTTTTGTTCCCAAACTCTGGCCATTCAGAAAAACTTCAACCTGCTCGAGATTGCTGTGGCACCAAACATCAATTTCATTTCCTTCTTTGCCGTTCCAATTCCAATGCGGAAATAGATGGAGAATGGGCTTGTCAGTCCACTGTGCCTGGTAGTAATAAAAATTGTCCTTGGGGAAGCCGCAGGTATCCATGATGCCGAAATGAGAGTTGATACATGGCCACTTGTACGGCGTGGGTTCGCCGCGATAATCGAAACCGGTCCAGGCAAATCCGCCGGCCACCCACGGACGCTCGGCATAAATAGGCCACCAATATTCAGCGAGTTGGGCCCAGGGCGGAATGTTCGCGTCATAGGCGCTGACGTAACCTGCCTGTTTGTCGTTCTCATACACACCACGTGTGCATACGGTACTGGCAGTTTCAGTGCCGATCGTCGGTTGCCTGGGAAATTGCCGATGAAATGCGTCCAGCTGCTCAGCGCTGTGGTAATTGAAGCCCTGCACGTCAACCACGGCGGACAGCCCTTTGCCCCAATCCTCGTTCATGGCTTCGGTGATGGGACGAGTTGAATCGAGCTTACGCACAAGGCGCTTCATCGATTTCGCGATGCGGGCGCCGGTGTCACTGCCCTGAAGGTCCTCCTCGTTACCGATCGACCAGATGATCACGCTGGGATGATTACGATCCCGGCGGATCATCGTCTCCAGTTGCTCCAATCCTTCGGGACTCGACGACATCATGCGAGTCTCATCCATCACCAACATGCCTAGCTGATCGCATGCGTCTAACAGCGCCGGGGTGGGCAGGTTGTGTGACATTCGATATGCGTTGGAGCCCATTTCTTTCAGTTTCTCGACCCGGAAAAAGTGAATCTGGTCCGGCAGCGCGATGCCGACGCCGGCAAAATCCTGATGATTGCAGGTGCCCTTGATCTTTACCGGCTTGTCATTCAGCAAGAAGCCCTTGTCGGGATCGAAGCGGATGGTGCGGATGCCAAATGCGGTCTCGTATTCGTCCGCGGCATTGCCGTCGGCGTCGACCATCGTGACTGCTCGATATAGGTTGGGCTCTTCAAGCGACCAAAGCGCAGCGTCTTTAATCGTGAGTTGCTGCCGGAACTCGCGCCTGGTCACCGCAGGAATTGAGAGCGAAGTGGATTGAGCATCAGCGACACTCCGCCCGCCCGGGTCAACGATCTTAGTAAGGACGCGGCAACTCTGCTCGGAGTCGCTGTCATTATCAATTTCGGTCGAAACGCTGAGCGTTGCTAAATCTAGGCTGAGCTCTGACGTAACAAACGTGCCGTTATGTGCGACGTGAATTGGATTCGTCTTGCTCAGCCATACATGGCGATAGATGCCCGCTCCTTCGTACCACCACCCCTCACCGAGAGTAGCGTCCACGCGAACAACCAGGACGTTCTTTCCGCCATAGTTCACAAAATCGCTTACGTCGTAGCGGAATGGTGTGTAGCCGCTTCCATGTCGCCCGAGGTAAATTCCATTGAGCACGGCGATCGAGTCGCGGAACACGCCATCGAATTCGATCCAGATGCGGCGTCCTGCATCGGATGCGGGCACGTCAAAAACCCGGCGGTACCAGCCTGTGCTGGTGGCTGGATAATCCCGTCCCAATGGCTTATATCCGTGGCTGTCGAGTTGAGGGTCGTTCTTGAAGTCGAGTGCTACCGCCCAGTCGTGAGGAATGTCAACCGAGCTCCATTGGCTGTCATCGAAGTCCGGCTTTGAAGGATCAAGCATTCCGCCCGTTTTCGAAAAAAGTGACTGGCTCGTATAGGCGAAATCCTTGCTCGGGTCAGTGGCATGACCCAGCCAG
>DASQYT010000400.1:0-2560 GCA_035639075.1 Candidatus Elarobacter sp. | reverse complement strand
GACGATCGCGGAAATGGCCGCGCCGTACTCCCACACCATGTCGTCAATTTCCCAGCCATTCGGATAGCGTTCCCGTGGAAAGTAACTGTCATCGCCTACCACGTCTCCTGAAATTTCCTTGACTCCTTTGGTTACCAGCGCGTCCGCAAGTTCAACAAGCACTTTTTGCGGCGGACCGTCAAACTCTTCCTTCAGTTCATAGGGGAATTTTCTGTTCGATAGATTCGGATCGCCACGTCCTGCTAGCGTGAGATCACCATTCAGCACTCCCTCACTTGAAACGGCGCCTTGCGTTTCCAGCGTCGTATGGAAGCGGTACTCCGGTCCCAGCTTCGCGAGCGCCAGCGCCGTGGTAAACAACTTCATGTTCGAAGCCGGCACAAAATATTTGTCCGCATTCTGTTCGTAAAGCGTCTCGCCGCTCTCAGCGTCCACGACGAGCAATCCCCACTCCCCTTTGCTTGTGGGCGTTGTTGCGAGCAAGGCTTCGGCGCGCGAAGCGAACTTTGCCGTGGCTTTCTTGGAAGCCGCGCTCTTTTTCTTCGCGCCGCGGGAAACCGGCTCCGTCTTTGTTTTCGATTGTGTGCCGACGCGAGGCGCCCCAATTCCGAATGCCCACGTCGCGCTGGCCATTCCCACTACCGCACATCGTTTCAAGATTCTCTGGATTTTCATTTTTCGCTCACCGCAAATTCGCTCCGCAAAAGTATAGTCGAAAGGCAACACATTCCGTCTCCCCGGCGTCCAACTTAAAGAACCATTCCCTGCATCAAGGCTGTCTCGAGGCTCCGTTTTTAAGACGCGAGGTTGCGTCTAGCCTGTGAGCACTCTATGATGGCTCTAGCCCAGAAAATTACGAAGAGGTGAACTGTGATTCAGCGAATGATCTCTACCCTGGTGGCGTTGGCCTTGGCCGCTCTTCCGCTTTCGGCCGCGGACGAACAGAAAGAGGCCGATCGCCTGGACAATTGCGGCACGGTTCTCAAGGAAATTCTCGATATCCCCGACAACATTCCTACCGACCTCTTGGACAAAGCCGAGTGCGTCATTGTGATTCCGTCCGTGCTTAAAGCTGCTTTCGTTATCGGCGGAAGTTACGGCAAAGGCGCCATGACCTGCCGCAGCGGCGAACACTTTACCGGACCCTGGAGCGCACCCGCGATGATGCGCCTCGAAGGCGGAGGCATCGGCTTCCAACTCGGCGGTCAAGCCACTGACTTCGTCATCCTGGTGATGAACCCGCGCGGCGCCAAAGCCATCCTGAAGAGCAAAGTCAAGATCGGCGCAGACGCTGCTGCAGCCGCGGGCCCCAAGGGCCGTGATGCAGCCGCTGCCAGCGATGTAACCATGCGCGCGGAGATGCTCACTTACTCCCGCTCTCGCGGCTTGTTTGCGGGAGTCTCCTTGGAGGGCTCGACGCTCCGCCAGGACAACGGCGCAAACGAAAAACTCTACAAACGTCAGGTCACGGCAGAGCAGATTGTCCGCAAAGGCGCCGCTGCGGTGCCTCCTTCAGGGCAGGAAATGATTGCCTTCCTGAACAAGAAATCACCGAAGAATCTGTCCGATCCCAACTCTCTCAAAGAATAGTTCTGAAGCAACATATCATTTGCAAACATCCCGGCTTCGTCCGGGGTGTTTTGCTTTTCGCGTCCCGTGGCGTCCGTAAACTTGCGGAATGCCACACGCCAATAATGGTTTGACAGCATTCACAGAATGACCTACAGTCATATATGGTTATTGGTCATTGAATATGGGTTCTCGCTCCAAGTCGCCTTCTTCCGTCCCCACTCTGACGCCACGGTCTGCTCCGGATCGCCGCCAGCGTCGCAGCGCGGAAATCCGCGAACGCCTTTTCCGGGCCGCGCTCAATCTTTTCGCCCAAAAAGGATTCCTGGAAACCACTGTCGAGGACATCACCGAAGCGGCTGACGTGGGCAAAGGCACATTTTTTAATTATTTCCCAAGCAAGGACCACATCCTTCTGGCGTTCGGAGAAATGCAACTCAGCAAATTGGAAGCAGCCATCGAGATGGCTCGCCAAACAAACGAACCTATGCCGGAGTTCCTCCGCTCCCTCGGCGTTCGCATGACCCAGGAACCCACGCGCAACCCCGCCATTATTCGGGCGCTTCTGCAGGCATATCTTTCTACGACTCCGGTTCGCGAAGCCATGATGGACCTGCAAAGACGGGTCCATGCCCTGCATACCCAGATGATTCAGCTCGGCCAGGACCGCGGCGAAATCCGCAACGACTTGCCAGCCGCGGAGATCGCCAATGTATTTCGCCAAACCATTTTCGGTACGCTACTGATCTGGTCGCTTTACGGTGACGCGACCCTGCATTCACGGATCGAAGCGGCGTTCAATCTGCTCTGGACCGGCTTGGCGCCTCGCGTGAATCTGACGCCGTCCGCCTCCGTCCCTTTCTTCACGTGTGGAGATTAGTTCTATGAACCGCAAGCTCATCCTGATTCTTGTTGCTGCTTCCGCCGTTCTGACAGCCACTGGCCTTTATGCCGGATGGTTCCGGCGAGACACAACCATGCAAGGTTCCGG
>DASQYT010000399.1:0-3511 GCA_035639075.1 Candidatus Elarobacter sp. | reverse complement strand
ATGCTTTCTATTTCCTACTTTCGTCTGTCTACAATTCTCAGACATTCTAAATGCACATCCACTCGCCGGAAAATCGTGATCTGCCAGCAGGCGGGATTTTCCGCGATATACGCCCTTCGGGCGCGTGAGGCCGACATGCCGAACTGTAGGCAATTTTTTGGTCTTGACAAACGCTCCTGTCCGAAAGTAAAAGTAAGCGTTCGTAACTATACCGTAATTCGTCGATTCTTTAAGAAAAAAGCGTCCAGGCTGTGTGAACTTCCACCAGCGGTGATGCGGAGAACGCGTTGTCGCGGTGGCTGCTCACTCACGGGAGGATCGCATGTCGAGCTCGATGAATTCCCGTCTGTTGGCTTTGTTTCTCATTGTCCTTGCATTTTCCAGTCTTAGCTTTGCCCAGAAGGATACGGGCAGCATTGTAGGCACCGTCAAGGATCAAACCGGCGCTCTTGTAGCCAACGCGAAAGTGACCGTGACTGACGTCGAGCGTGGCCCTGCTCTGACTACTACCACAAATGACGCGGGAGAATACGTTGCAAGCCCACTGAGGATCGGCCGTTACACAGTGATGGTGCAGCATCCCGGATTTAAGCAGGCAGTTTCTGTGCCCGTCAATCTAGACGTGCAGCAGCGAATCGCAATCAATGTAACGCTCCAGGTGGGACAGATTTCAGAAGCCGTTGAAGTGACAGGAGCGGCCCCGCTTTTGGAAACGGAAACTTCCGAGTTGGGCCAAGTGGTGGACCACAAGCGCGTTGCCAATCTGCCTCTCAATGGCCGCAACTTCGCCCAACTTGCCCTGCTGACTGCCGGCACCGCGCCGAGTGAGCCTGGAGCGCGCGACGAGGGCGGCTTCGGGTTTTCAGCCAATGGCGCACGTTCACTCCAAAACAATTTTCTGCTCGATGGTGTTGATAACAATTCCAATCTCCCCGATCTGCTCAATGAAACCAACTACGTGATTCAGCCTTCCGTGGAAGCTCTGGAAGAATTCAAGGTTCAGACCAACGCTTATAGCGCGGAGTTCGGCCGCGGCAATGGCGCGATTATAAATGCCACCATAAAATCAGGCACCAACCAGTTCCACGGCAGCGTCTACGAGTTTTTGCGGAATGAGAAATTCGATGGTAAGAATTTCTTTGACGATCCCGCCACGCCGATTGCTCCTTACAAGCAGAATCAGTTCGGTTTCACCTTCGGCGGCCCCATCGCGCGCAATCGTACTTTCTTCTTTGTTGATTACGAAGGACTGAGAATTCGCCAGGCGCAGACGTTGACGTCTACCGTACCGACTGATGCGCAGCGATCGGGCGATTTCTCTGATCAGTTAGATTTGACGCAACAAACCGGGACGGATTGTTTAGGTCATCCGACGTTCGTGGGAGAGATTTTTGATGCCCGCAGTGCAGGAAACGGATGCGGAGTTGCATTTCAATACGACGGTAGTGGGATGCCAATCAATGCGATCCTCCAGAGTCAGCTAGACCCTCTCGCCGTCGCGATCACGAAACTGTACCCACTGCCTAACGTTAATGGAAATGGTTTCAATTTCCTGTCGAATCCAGTTCGCAGCGAAACCCGGAACAACTTCGACGTTCGCGTGGATCAGAAATACACCGAGAAGGATTACGGCTTCTTCCGTTTCAGCTACGAAGATCAGCCCAGCGTTATCCCCGGCCCCTTCGACAGCACAGGCGGGGATGGCGGCGGCTTCTTCAGCGGTGTCGAGGACAATGCGTATCGCAGCTTCGCGACAAGTTGGACGCACTTGTTTCGCAACAACCTCACCAACGAATTCCGCCTCGGCTATAATCGCGTCAACTCCGAACGTCATCAGATCAATTCTGACAAGACCAGCGAACAGCTGCTCAATTACCCCGGGGGCTTCCCCGGCATTCCGAACGTGCCTGGGAATGGCGGCCTCCCCCAACTGACCTTCAGCGACGTATCTCAGATTGGCAGCCCCACGTTCTTGCCTTCGCATGAGGTCCAAAATACCTACGGTGTGTCTGAGAATCTAACGTGGGTGCGCGGCAATCATTCTCTCAAGTTCGGGACCGAGATTCGCTCCGAAGAGTTCACCATCTTCCAGCCCGCCGCACCTCGCGGCACGCTTGACTTCGGTCCGGGTCTGACTGACAACCCAGGCAATCAGTTTACGGGTGGTTCCGGATTCGCTTCCTTCCTGGTTGGCTTGAGTGATGGCGGCAGTATCAACAACCTGCACAATATTGATTATCACCACCAGGTTTACGCGTTCTTTGGGCAAGATGATTGGAGGGTGACGCCGAAACTCACTCTCAACTTGGGCTTGCGCTACGAATTGTTTACCACGATCAAGGAGCGACACAACGAGCAGGGCACTTTTGATTTGGCAACTGCCAGCCTTATCGTTCCCAAGGGCGTAAATGCGCAGCTCACCCCTATGTTGGCGGCTATCGTTCCCGTACGTGCCACTGGGACCCCGGGGTTGATCTCGCCCGACACCAATAATTTCGCTCCGCGCATCGGCTTGGCGTATCAGGCGACCAATAAGCTCGTTATACGAACTGGCTATGGCATTTTCTATGGCGGGGACGAGGCGGGCCCATACTCCAATCCGAGCATGGGATTCAACCCGCCATTCTTTATCAGCAAAAACTTCAATCAGCCTTGTGGCACGCCGTCGGCAAATCCGGCAACGGTGGACTGCTCTTTGTCCGGCATACCAACACTATCGAGCGGCTTTCCGGCCAATTCATTGGTTGATCCCGAGCCGCCTCCACTTTTTTTCTCACTCGATCCCAAGTTGGTCACGCCCTACATGCAACAATGGCACTTGTCCACCCAATATGAATTGTCTTCGAACACGGTATTCGAAGTCACCTATGCGGGATCAAGAGGGCTGAAGCAATACATCTACCTGAACGGCAATCAGGCCGCGCCAAATCCTGATCCTGATCTGCCTTTTGCTCCCCGCCGTCCTATTCCTGCGCTCGACGGCTTTATTGGCTGGTTCCGATCTGCGGGACATTCAAACTACAACTCACTTCAATTGCGTGCCGAGAAGCGCTTCTCTCACGGACTCACGTTCCTTGCGTCTTATACGTGGGCGCACGCACTCGACATCGCTTCCAACGCCGATCTGGGAGCACAGAACGGTGGTGACTTCCGCTACTTCCTGCAGCCCCAACGGGAATACGGCAACTCTGACTTCGACGTTCGCCACCGCTTCGTCTTCAGTTATCTGTACGAGCTACCGATCGGCCACGGCAAACGCACATTTGGCAACGCTAGCGGAGTGCTTAACCAGATTGTCGGTGGCTGGCAGGTTGGCGGCATTACTTCTGTTTCATCCGGAAACTGGTTCACCATACTAGATGATAACGGCGTCGCCAACTCTGATGGCCAGCAGCGTCCCGACCTGGTCGGGGATCCACGTGCAAAATCCTGTATGCCCAATACCTTCTTCAACACGTGCGCCTTCGCGGATCCACCAGCTGGCTCCTTCGGTGATGTCAGCCGCAACAGC
>DASQYT010000398.1:0-4125 GCA_035639075.1 Candidatus Elarobacter sp. | reverse complement strand
GCTGGGCGCGGCGTTTGGCGGCGTGCGCTTGCTGACGAAAAGGCTTTTTCCGGGGAAGGTTTTTGACCGGCCGGAGCAGATGGACGTGCTGCAACTCGGACTTTCCAGCAAGAGAATCGATTCCCGCGATTTTTATTGAGTATCCGACTCCGGAAGAATGGGCCCGGCGAGCCAGCTGCCGGCGGGGTAGAATTGACACCGCGGTTACTGAAGCGCAGCTTGCCTCAGGCTCACGGTGCAACTCGCGAAATGTAACGCGTTTCCCTCGTTGGCGTCTAAACTAGTCTTAGGTGTGTCTCGCTTTATGAGTGGAACCGGCCCTCGCAAACTTCAGAGAAACGTGCCGGGCGTGCCGTCGACTATAGGCTGTTGGACTCGTCCCGCAATGTAGGCTTGGCTGGCAGCGTATAGACAGACGAGGAGAGGCTAAAGATGAAGTGGAAGCTCGGATTTCTGTATGTCCTACCGCTGTTTGTCTTGCAAATCGCAGCTTTGGGCTGTAACCGAGCGAATCCCCAAGCTGCTGGTCCTCAACTCTCGCCTCCGCCCCTAGTGAGTGTAGTCAAGGCGCAAGCCCAAGATGTGCCCGTGTACCTCGACGAGATCGGCAAGAGCTTCGCTTTCGAGTCGGTTACCGTAACCCCGCAAGTCGGCGGCCGCATTACGCAAAGGCAATTCCAGGATGGCGCTGATCTGGCCAAAGGGCAGTTGCTCTTTGTGATTGATCCGCGTCCGTATCAAGCCCAGCTCGATTCGGCAAAGGGCGCTCTGGCCCAAGCAAAAGCGGCGCTCGAACTCGCGAAAGTAGAGTTCGCGCGCAGCTCGGAGCTATTCAACTCGAAGGTCATCGCAAAGCAGGATTATGACGCCAAGAAGAGCACCGTCGAGGTCGATCAGGCACAGGTGGAATCGGCAGAGGCGGCGCTCGAAACCGCCCAGCTCAACCTGGAGTATTGTTATATTCACTCGCCCATCCAGGGGCGCGCCGGCGCGCGACTGGTCGACGTCGGAAACGTCGTGCAGGCCAACACGACCGGGTTGTTGCTGATCCAGCGCCTGGATCCGATTTATGCGGACTTCACCATAACTGAGCGCGACCTCCCCAATGTGCAAAAAGAGATGACCCGCGGAACGCTAAAGACCTTGGTGAGGCTGCCCTCGGATCCGGAAGAGCACGTCCGCGGCGGTAAGCTCACATTTCTCGATAACACCGTCCAGAACGGCACTGGCACGGTCTTTTTGCGCGCCACCATCTCCAACCCCGATCACCATTTCTGGCCGGGGCAATTTCTCAACGTCAGGCTAGTCCTGGCAACGCAGAAGGGGGCGGTGCTGATCCCCAACCAAGCCACACAGATCAGCCAAAAGGGTCCCTTCGTCTACGTGGTGAAACCCGACAACACCGCGGACCTTCGACTCGTGACCTTAGGCCAGCGGCAAGGCGATAACGTGGTGATTACCCAAGGTGTCGCCGCGGGAGAGAACGTCATCGTGGCCGGCCAGATGACCGTAGCTCCGAACAGCAAGGTGCGTGTGGATACCGCCGGCGCGGGACCTGCGGGGAGCGCGCCGGCGGATGCGCCAGCGAGGACAAAGTAATGGAAACGAAGATACATGAATCTGTCTGAACCATTTATTCGCCGCCCGGTGATGACCGCGGTGCTGACGATCTCGGCCATCGTTTTTGGTGTACTCGCTTATTTCGCCTTGCCGGTCAATGACTTGCCTGCTGTCGACTATCCCGTCATTCAAGTTAACGTTGGTTATCCCGGCGCAACGCCAGAGACCATGGCGAACAACGTGGCCACCCCGCTCGAGCGTCAGTTCATGCAGATTCCCGGCCTTGAGTTGGTGACTTCCAACAGTGGACAGGGGCACTCGAGTTTCGTCCTGCAGTTCGATCTCTCCAAGAGTGTAGATGCTGCGGCAACCGACGTTCAGGCGGCCATTACGCGCGCGACGGCGCAACTTCCCGTGGATTTACCGAGCCCGCCCACCTTCACCAAAACCAATCCGAACGACCAGCCCATCATGTACGTCGGGATCACCAGTGACAGCGCCACGCAGGGCCAGCTCTTCGACTATGCCAATACGCAAGTCGGCGAGCGCATCAGCATTCTCCCTGGCGTGAGCCAAGTGGCCGTGTACGGCGCTCAGTCCGCAGTGCGCATCAAGGCCGACCCTTCCGCGATGGCCGCGCGCAGTCTAACCATTGATGATTTGACGGCGGCGCTGAAGAACGGCACCAGTTCCACGGGAGCGGGCCAATTTGACGGCGCGCATCACACCTTCTTGCTTCAGCCCGAAGGGCAGCTCAGCGAAGCGCGCCAGTATGAAGATTTAATCGTCAGGCAAGGCAACGGCGCTCCGGTCTATCTGAAAGACGTCGCGACTGTAAAAAACGGATTGCAAGACGAACGCATCAGCATGCGCTTTTGGTACCGCGGACACGAGGTTCCGGCCGCTACGGTGGTCGTTGCGGTTTTCCGGCGCGCGGGATCAAACGCCGTCGAAGTTGCCAAATCCATCCGCGACCTCCTTCCCACGGTGCAGGCCCAGCTCCCGAGTTCTGTTGGAATCGTTCCCATTTATGACCGTTCGCAAAGCATCGTGAACAGCGTCAAGGATGTTCAGGCGACGCTGCTCATCGCGTTCGCCTTGGTTGTCCTGGTGATCTTTATTTTTCTAGGCCGCGTGCGCGACACCTTGATACCGGTTGTGGCGCTGCCCCTCTCCCTCCTGCTCACCTTCGTGGTCATGAACATCCTGGGCTACAGCCTGGACAACCTGTCCTTAATGGCCCTGACGCTGGCCATCGGATTCTTGGTCGATGACGCCATCGTCTTCCTGGAGAATACCGTTCGCCTCATGGAGAGCGGCCTCGGTGCCCTCGAAGCCGCCCTGCAGTCCGCCAGGGAAATCAGCTTCACGATTCTCGCCATGACCATTTCCCTAGCCGCCGTATTCCTCCCGCTGGTCTTTATGAGCGGCCTGGTGGGGCGCATTTTTCGCGAATTCTCCATCACCATCATCGTTTCGATTTTCGCCAGCGGCATCGTTTCGCTGACGCTCACGCCCTTGATGTGTTCCGGCCTGCTTCGGGAGCGCGGAGAGCGGGCGGAGAGGAACTGGATCGAGCGCGTCATCGGCGGCGCAGAAAAAAGGGTACTAGCCGTCTATGGACGCTCGTTGTGGTTTTTCCTTCGGTATCGCTGGATTTCCCTGGCGATTTGGGTGGTTTGTCTGCTGGGAACCGGCTATCTTTTCTATATCGTCCCGAAGGCCTTTCTCCCCATCGGCGACAGTTCCTTCGCCCTCGGCGTGTTCATCGCTCAGGAGGGTACGTCGCACTACGAAATGCATACGCACCAAATAGAGGTCGAGGACGTCCTCCATACCAACCCCGCCGTGGACATGACCTTCACCATGAGCGGCAACAATTCATTTTTCCCCGCCAACCAAGGCCTGGTGCTCGCGTTCCTGAAGGCTCCCGATAAGCGTCCTCCCATTCAGGTCGTAACCGGGCAGTTGATGGGACAGTTGAACTCCAAGGTCCCCGGTCTGCTGACATTTCTCAAGCCCCAGCCCGTGCTGCAGATCAGCACCGGAGCCACGGCGCAGCTGCAGGGCCAGTTTGCTTATTCCATTTCCGGGATCGATCCGAACGAGGTCTATGCCAGTTCAGGAACCCTGATGCGCAAAATGTTCGAGTTCCCGGGATTCCTCTTTGTCAACTCCGACCTGTTCAACCATACCCCGAATCTGCGGGTCGACATCCTCCGCGAGCAATCCAAGACCTACGGCGTCTCCGAGACGAGGGTTCTCAATCTTCTGCACCAAGCGTACGCGCAGAACTACGTCTATCTCATCAAGAAGCCCACCGACCAATACCAGGTGATCCTGGAAGTTGCCGACGATCAGCGTTCCGAGCCTCAGGATCTTCATCTGCTGTACATCAAGAGCGACGACGGCTCGCGCATGGTTCCGCTCAACGCCCTGGCGACTTGGTACCCGATGTTGGGCCCGCAATCCGTCAATCACATCAACCAATTCACGAGCGCCACGCTGTTCTTCAACTTAAAGCCAGGCTATTCCATCGGGCAGGCAACCGATTTCGTGGAGAAG
>DASQYT010000397.1:0-8654 GCA_035639075.1 Candidatus Elarobacter sp. | reverse complement strand
AGGCAAGGCGAGGAGAGACAAAAGAAGGAAATCGGCAGGTAAGAAGAGGGGGAGAGCCATGAAGCGGCGAATGTGGCTGGCTGGCGTACTCCTGGCCTTGCTGTGGGCCACTCCGGCGAAGGCAGATAACAGTTTTATTATCCGCACGACTCTGAACCTCCAGGCGCTCCAAGTGGCTTGCAATCCTCCGTTATTGCCCTCGATTTGCACCGTGGTTGGCGGGTTGGGCGATCCACTCGGGCAGCTCTTCCTGATCACGAGTCCACTGGACCTAAGCGGATTGCTGGGACTCGTGGGCAATCCGCTTGGAATCGTGGATGCTGAGGTGAATCAGCTGCTCAACCTGATTGGGGCGCTGAACCTCGTTCCCCCGTCAATATCCCCCACACTCATGTCGGACAGAAATTCGGTAGCCTACCCCGCGGGTTCCACCTCGACGGCATGGAACAGCTACGTCAATCAGCCAGCAGCGTCGATTGTGGAAATCCAGAATGCGCAGCAGTCGTTCAACGTGTTGGGGACCGGCGTTGTTGTCGCGGACATTGACACGGGAGTGGATCCGACTCACCCGGTATTGCAACCAGTATTGGTGCCGGGTGACGGTTACGATTTCACGCGGAACCAGCCGGGAGGTTCCGAGCTGAATGATGTGAATCCATCGGATTTTCCTACATATCCGCCGCAAACCTGCACCTCGTCTTCTTGTCCCTCGGCCGCGCAAGTGAACCAATCGACAGCGGCCGTACTGGACCAGTCGACGGCGGCAGTACTCGACGGGAACGGGACGCCCAAACAATACGCCGCGTTTGGCCACGGCACGATGGTGATGGGCATCATCCACTTGGTTGCGCCGACGGCACAGCTGATGCCCTTGAAGGCGTTCCATTCGGATGGAACAGCTTCCCTCTCTGACATTTTGCGAGCGATCTACTACGGCGTGCAAAACAACGCCAACGTGATCAATATGAGCTTTGACATGCAGACGAGTTCGACGGAGCTACAAAAAGCTCTCGACTATGCCAACCAGCAAGGCGTCATTTGCGCGGCGTCGGCGGGCAACGACGGCAAAGCTCCACCTCCACCATTCCTGGTCTATCCCGCCGCGCTGCAAAACGACGTGATGGGCGTGGCGTCAACGACGGATCAGGATACGCGCTCCCAGTTTTCAAACTCTGGGACGACAATCGTGTGGGTGGCGGCTCCAGGAGAATCCATCGTTAGCACGTACCCCTTCGCGACGTATGCGGCGGGATGGGGAACCTCGTTCAGCGCGCCGTTTGTTTCTGGAGGCGCGGCGCTGCTGCGCAACCTGCAGACGGGCATTGCCCAGTCGGGGGCCAAAACGGCCACAGCCCACGCAGTACCGCTTGCGGACCCCAACATGGGCAACGGGCGCCTGGATTTGTGCATGGTCCTCGGGTCGGTAACTACGCCGAGCTGTTCGCAGGACTACAGCGTTTCCGCGACACCGTCCTCGACAACCATTACCGCAGGACAGCAAGCGAGCTTCACAGTGTCCGCTGCGCCGTTGAATGGTTCAAAACAGACGGTAACGTGGGATTGCATGGGCGCGCCGCAAGCCGCCACGTGCACTGTTTCGCCGTCGTCGGTTACCCTTAATGGGCCAACCACAGCGACGGCCACGGTCACCTTGACGACGACAGCAAGAACGGCCGCGACGCGGCGGCTCTTACCAAGATACGTACCGCCGATGCAGCTGCGGGTGATGCCGGTAACGTGGTTTGCGCTGACTGTAATCATTTTGATGATGTGCAGTTTTGGCCGTAATCCTCGACAGAGGGTCGGCCTTGCTACGCTAGCCGGTCTCCTCACTGTTTCACTTTGCGCGTACTCTTGCGGCTACACCAACAACCCACCGGGTTCCGGTTCTGCGACGCTATCTGCGCTGGCGCTTAACCCAACCAGTGTCAATGGCGGATCTTCCTCAACCGGCACGGTGACTCTCAGCGGGGCAGCTCCGAGCGGCGGCGCGGTCGTCAATCTCTCCAGCAGCGCGCCAGCGGCTACGGTCCCGTCGAGCGTGACCGTGATTGCGGGATATACCAGCGAGACGTTTACGGTCAACACCACCACGGTGACGGCCTCAACGCCCGTCACCATCACGGCGTCCTACGCCGGCGTGAGCAAGACTGCGTCCCTTACCATAATGCCACCGGCAACAGCAGGCACTCCTGCGGGAAGCTATACTCTTACGGTAACCGGTACCTCGAGCGGCGTCAGTCGCTCCACAACGGTCCAAGTCGTAGTGAACTAAGAGGCTTCGGCCCCAGGCCTCCCCTGTTCAGCCTACAAACCCAGCGGATTCCCAGAGCCGATTTTGACTGGCCATTTGGCCGATGACGCTCACGGCAAGTTCCATTGCCTCCTCTAGCCCTAAATGGATCCTAGAAGAAGGGGAAACTGTCTCCGGGCAAGGACAAATGGGCCATGGGCAACGCAAGGACTGAATGGAAGTGGAGGGCGGTCCGCAAAGGATTGTTCGCAGCATGTGTGGCAAGCGGCTGTTTGTTGGCGGGCGCGCCGGCAAAGTCGCAGGTTGCGCCCGCAACGCAGGGATCGGCGCCAAACTCCAGGTTGTTGAGCGTCGAGGAAGGCCGGACCATTGCGGATGCAGCCCAAGATCAGGATAAGCCGCGGCGAGGCGCAAGGGACTGTTCACATCTTGTTCATCAGGCGTATCTCAACGCCGGTTTTGAGTACCCCTACGCGAGTTCGTTCGAGCTCTATTCGGGAGACGAAAATTTTGAGCGCGTACGACACCCACAGCCGGGAGACTTGATCGTGTGGCCGGGCCACGTCGGCATCGTCCTCGAACCGCTGGCGCACAGTTTTTACAGCCTGGTGAGTACGGGGCCTGAGGCTCAGAATTACGAGGGCCCGTATTGGAAGTCGCGCGGGAGACCACGCTTCTACCGCTACAAAGTGGAAAGCATGAAGATTCTGACCGCTGCGAAGACGCCGACGCCCGCACGAGCTTCAAGTTCCACAAAACCGCGCGAGACCGCGTCGGCAACGGAGGAACGAACCGCTGCGGCGGCTTCCTCTGTGGATCGGCCGCCGAAGATGGCTTCGGAACGAACAGCTTCGGAACGGACAAAGGTTGTGAATGCTGACCTGCCAGCTCCGGCTGCACCGGCGGCTGCGGCAACACCGTTTGAAGTGCCGGAGAGCATTATTATTGCGGCGGGAAGCAAGCCGCCGACGAACAGCCAGGTTGCTGAAGCAATCGCTGAATTGAGCAATGCCTCGGGAAGCATCTTGCGCACGGATGCGCCCTCAAAACTAGCGCAGCCGGTGGTGATTTTTGAACGGCTCCGCGTGGAGCGCCTGGAAATCAAGAGGGACCATGGATGGGCGCAGCTGCAGATTGATTCTCGCGCGACCATCACGGCCGGAGAAACGGACTATAAACAGCGGCACGAAAAAATTCGCTGGGAGCTGCGGCGGACAGAATCAGGCTGGGAGGCGGTCCTACCCACGAATCGAAAGTATGTGCCAAATGATGTGGCAGTACGCCATTTGGCGGCGCAGCTTGCGCATTTGACCGAGACGGACGGCGGCGCACACCAAGAAGCGGTTCTGCGGCAAGAATCGCAAATCGCCAACCTGCTGAGTAAACTCCTCGATGATAAAGCAGACGCTTCATCAAGCAGCCGAAAGCCCCAGAAGCGCAGACCACCTGCTGTCGGTGGAGAGAAATCAGAAAAGCCGGCCGAGAGTGACGGTCCATCTTGATCCAAATGCCTAAACTAGTGATTTGAGTCTGAACTAGCCTTCGGCGTAGACGTTACTTGCGGCAGGGCAAAAGCTACGTACACGCCGCCGGTGGGCGATTTAGGGTCTTTGCCGCCGCCTGCAGCAATCACGACGAATTGGCGGCCGTTCACTTCGTAAGTAGCCGGGGTGGCGTTGCCGGAGAAGGGCAGGGTTGCCTCCCAGAGCAGCTCACCGGTGGATTTATCGAAGACGCGGAATTTCTTGTCGAAGGCGGTTGCTCCGATGAAGAGCAACCCGCCCGCGGTGACGATCGGACCACCGTAATTTTCCGTGCCGGTGTTCTTCAGTCCCTTCGCCGCGAGTTCCGGATATTCGCCAAAGGGAATCTTCCAAACATATTCACCGGTGTTCAGATTGATCGCGTTCAAGGTACCCCACGGAGGAGCGATCGCGGGATAACCTTCGGGGTCGAGAAACCTGTGATAGCCAGTGAAACGATACTTCATCGACGTTGGCGGAGGCGCGGAACCGGACAGCTCCTTATTTTCGCCGCTTAGCACGAAATCGATAAGCGCGGACAATTGATCTTCCGTCAGATTAGGAAAGCCGGGCATGCGCCCTCTTCCATTCTTGATCGCGGTTGCAATCTGCAGGAATGCCAGCCGTTCGGACACTCCTGCGAGGGAAGGTATCGCTGGAGGTGAGCCCGCCATTTTTTCTCCGTGACACACGCTGCATTGGCTCATGTAGATGGCGCGCGGACTATTTTCGCCGGTGTTGGGGAAAAGTGCGCCCGTCCAAGCCATCTCATTCGAATTGATGTAGATGATTCCGGTTTCCGGATCCACGGCGGGGCCGCCCCATTCTGCGCCACCGTCGAAGCCAGGGAAAACAACCGTGTCTTTTCCGACGCTGAACGGAACGAATTGACCTTCACTGCGGAATTTCTTGAATTGTTCGAGCGCCCACTGATGCGCTTCCGGCGTGCGCGTAGTTAATAAATCCGAGGTGAGAAGCTGGCGAGCAAAGGGCGCGGGGCGAACGGGAAGGGGCTGGTTGCGAGCGGCAACTTCACCGGGCACAGTGCTCGGAGGATATTTTTGGGACTTGATGGGAAAAAGAGAATTCCCGTTGGCGCGGTCGAAGAGATAGACGAAACCTTGCTTTGATGTTTGCGCCACGGCCGCGATTTCTTTTCCATTGCGCTTGACGGTGAGGAGCGCTGGCGCTGAAGGGAAGTCGCGGTCCCAAATGTCGTGATGGACACCTTGAAAATGCCAGATTCGTTTGCCTGTCTGAGCATTCAAAGCAATCAGGCAATTTGCGAAGAGATCGTCGCCGACGCGGTCGCCGCCGTAGAAATCAAAGGCGGCAGAGCCCGTTGGAACATAGACAATTCCGCGTTGGGGATCGAGCGTCATCCCGGCCCAATTGTTCGCTGCGCCGCTGGTCTTCCAGGCGTCTTTGGGCCAAGTGCTATACCCAAACTCCCCGGGATGAGGAATAGTGTGAAAAGACCATCGCAGCTTGCCCGAGCGAACGTCGAAGGCACGAATGTCGCCCGGGGGAGCGGGGAGAGTCTCGGGATTGCGGCCGCCGACAATCACCAAATCTTTGTAAAAGACCGGTGGGCTGGTGAGCACAATGGATTGGGCGGAGGCAGGTTCACGACCAAGGTTTTCGCGGAGGTCAATGCGGCCATCTTTTGCAAACGATGGAATAGGTTTGCCGGTCGAGGTGTCTAGAGCGTAAAGAAAATTCATCACGCCAACTAAAATGCGTTTGTCGTTGCCGTCGGCCCAGTAGGCCAGACCGCGATCCGGTTGCGTGCCGCGTATTCCGCAGTCGAACTTCCACAGGAGCTCGCCCGTCGTGGCATTCAGCGCGAAAACTTTTTGTGTCGGAGTGATTCCATAGAGAATTCCAGCGATGATGAGAGGATTCGTCTGGAGGCCGCCTTCTTCCAGCGTGTCAAAGCTCCATGCAACAGTCAGGTGCTTGATGTTGCTCCGGTTGATTTGCGCAAGCGTCGAATAGTGATTGTTCTCCGGAGCGCCGCCATACGCCGGCCAATCCTGCTGTTCTTGGTCGGGCGCAGTGTTCTGTGGCCGCGGGTTTGCCGCGCTGGCGATCAACCCTGCCCTGGTGACGATCAGAGCCGAAGTAAGAAGCGATGCTCCGGTCAAGAGTATTTTGAGAATACGGTGCTTTTCCATGACGGTTCGCGGGTGAGAGGATAGCACTCCTCGAATTCTATGCGAGGCGAAGATTATAAGGGGAAGGAAATGAAATGGATCACGCGTGAACACGTAAAGGTCGATCGAGTGGCATGCCCTTGGCTCATCCGGAAATTTGTGGACCCCTCGGCGGAATTTTATTTTGTGCCGGCGCAGCAAGTAATGAACGAGGCGCAGAGGCTGTGTGCCACGCCGTTTGACGTTCCGGACGTGCATCTGGGTCACCATGGCAAGGAATGCTCGTTCGAAGCGATTCTGAAGAAATACAATCTGACTGGGGATGCCGCGCTCGTGCTGCTCGGGAAGATCGTAAATGGCGCGGATACCGACAACACCTTGTGGCAGCAGCCGGAAGGCGCTGGACTGAATGCCGTCGCGGAGGGGTTTCGGCACCTAAATCTCAAGGACGACCACGAAATCAACGCAGCAGAGTGGATTGTCTACGATGCGCTTTATGCGTACTGCAAAGAAATGGTGAAGCGCGGAAAGCCGCACGGCGCGTTCCGCTGACGGAAGACAAATTGAAGCGGGTGAATCGGAAAAAAGCAAGCGGGGGGTGAGCATTGAGGAACGCACAAAAGACTCTCTGGGATTCGAACGCAACGTTACGGCGGCTTCAGGCGCGGTGTTCTTGGTGGGCCTTGGCGAGGAGCTTTGGAAAAAGTTTCTCCCTAAATATCTGGAATCGTTGGGAGCGAGCGTCGCGGCGGTCGGTCTCTTTGGCACGGCAGAAGATTTCTTTGACGCTATCTACCAATATCCAGGTGGCTGGCTAGCGGACCACTGGGGAAGGCGTCGAGCCTTCCTGATTTTTCTGGCAGCGGCCATCGCAGGCTACTTCATTTATCTTTCGAGTCCTTCCTGGCCGTACCTCTTCCTCGGGCTGGCGTTTGTCATGGCGTGGCACGATTCAATCGATGCTAAAGCGCATTCCCATGGTGATTTCGCCGCTGGTTGGCGGTTTGATGATCGGAGCGCTCGGCCTGCAAAAAGGGATTCGAGCAGGACTCGTCATTACACTCGTACTGGCGGTGTGTGCGGCGTTGCTACTTTTCTCGCTCCGGCTACCGACTTCGGCCGGCGACACCGCGAAGATAATTGGGGTGTGGAACTCGTTTCACCCCACGCTGAAACGGCTCCTGGCTTCCGACATCGTGATTCGAATGTGTGAGGGGCTGGCGGATATTTTTGTGGTTCTTTACGCTACAAACATTATTGGCGTCACGATTCCAGAGTACGGCGTGCTTGTGGCCATTCAATTGATGACCGCGATTCTCATCTACGTTCCCTCGGCGAAAATCGCGGGCCGGGTTGGGCGAAAACCGTTCGTGATTGCGACGTTCTTCTTTTTTGCGATGTATCCGATAGCTGCTATCCTCGCGCATAACTTCGGAGGGCTGGTCGTTGCCTTCATCGTTGGAGGGCTCCGGGAGATCGGCGAACCGTCGCGAAAGGCCATGATTGTGGACTTCGCGGAGCAGCAACTCCGGGCGCGAACCGAGGGGCTGTATTACCTGGTTCGAAGCTCATCCATTACTCCTGCATCGGCGATTGGCGGCCTGCTTTGGAAGGTGCGACCGGAAATCCCGTTCGTGGCTGCTGGGCTCATCGGATTTGCGGGCACTCTGTTGTTTGCGATAACCGTGGACGAACAGCACGCTGCTTGATCCGACTCCGATTGACCAGACAGGATCAGCGCCAAATTTCAAGAAGGCTCAACGTGATCCTGCGGACGCCTGGGATTTACGCAGTCCCATGACGCGCATTAGGGTTTCCTGGACGTGGACCAGCTCGCGCTGGCGCTCATGCTCCTCTCTTGTGCGGTCGGTGAGGGTTTCTTTCAGCAGAAACAAGTTGCGGCGGAATTCGAGTTGCGTGAGAACCAGGCGGCTCAATGCTTTCAGCGCTTCTTTTTGTTCGGGCGCCAAGTCGCGAGGCGCGCGATCCACGACGCAAAGTGTTCCGAGTGCGTAACCATCCTCGTTAATAAGGGGCGCGCCGGCGTAGAAGCGAATGTGCGGGTCAGAGACGACAAGGGGATTGTCGCGAAAACGATCATCCTTGAGCGCATCGGAGACCACGAAGACATCGGACTGCAAAATGGCCGTGGAGCAAAAAGCGATGTCGCGCGATGTCTCCTTGGCATCCATGCCCACTCGTGACTTGAACCATTGGCGGTCTTCGTCGACAAGGGAAATCAGAACTATGGGCGTCTTGCAAACAAACGATGCCAGCAGAGTGAGGTCGTCGAAAGATTGCTTCGGATCAGTATCGAGGATGGCGTACTTCTGCAAGGCGGCGATCCTGCCTACTTCGTTGATTGGCTTCGCGGCAACATGAGCCACCTCCTGCATGATTCTCCTGTTCGGGTTGAACGCTGGCTGAGGGCCGAATCATACTCCAAAACGAAGAATAGGAGAGCACGCGATTGAGGGAAGTGACTGGACTATTGGCTGCCTCGATTGCGTTATTGCTCGACTTCCTGCAGGCATTCGCTAGAATCCACGTGTTTGATGTCAGAACAAACAACGGTTCCATTGGAGACGGACATGAACGTGACTACGCATGCGCGATCTATCGTAATCGCAACTGTTCTATTTGCAATTTCCACTGCAGCTGGACCGCGTGCAACGGCGCAAGAGAACTACACGCCCACTGCGGCGAACGTACAGGCGCGCA
>DASQYT010000396.1:0-7402 GCA_035639075.1 Candidatus Elarobacter sp. | reverse complement strand
CGAATCTTGCTTCGCCTCCGCTGCTGGCCAACCAAACACCGGTCATTCCGAGCGTAGCGAGGAATCTCTCTTCTCTTCCCTCGGTGCAACCATCAATCTCGACGACCCTGCCCCGGCCGAATCCGTTCTCTTCAACGAACGCGGCGCCCGCGCCGTCGTTTCCGTCTCGCCCTCAAAACTTGCCCGCGTTCTCGAAATTGCGAGACAATACCATGTGGCGGCGCGCGAACTCGGCAAGGTCATCCGCGAAGGCTCGTTCCGCATCGAATACAAGGGGAGCACGGTGATCGACAGTTCCGTTGAAACACTCCGCGACGCCTGGGCCAATTCGCTGGAACGCACGCTAACCGCAAAATGAGCCAGAAACTCGCATTTGCCGACGATCATTTCCACGACGAGTGTGGTGTCTTCGGCGTTTTCGGCCACCCCGAAGCCTCGAACCTCGCCTATCTCGGTCTTTACGCGCTGCAGCATCGCGGCCAGGAATCCGCCGGCATCGTCTCCAGCGACGGCAGAGAGCTTTACGTGCACCGTGCCATGGGCGAAGTTGAAGAGATTTTCCAGCCCAGCGTCCTCGCGCGACTCCCGGGCAGTCTGGCCATCGGCCACACGCGCTACTCCACCGCCGGCGACAAAGCGCTGCTTAACGCGCAGCCCATCATGATCGATTGCAACAAGGGCAAGGTCGCACTCGGCCACAACGGCAACCTGACCAACGCTGCCGAGTGGCGCCGCAAGCTCGAGCATCGCGGCTCTATCTTCCAGACCAACAGCGACACCGAAGTCATCGTTCATCTGATCGCGCGCTCACAGGCGCGCAATCTTTCCAGTGCTCTTGGCGATGCGCTCAATCAAGTGGAAGGCGCCTACTCTCTTCTCGTCCTCACCCAAGATGAACTCTACGCCGTTCGCGATCCCCGCGGCTTCCGCCCGCTAGTGCTGGGAAAATTGACCACGCCCGGCGGTTTCGTATCGTGGCTGGTGGCCTCGGAAACCTGCGCCTTCGATCTTCTCAACGCGCAATACGTCCGCGAAATCGAGCCCGGCGAAATGGTGCGCATCTCCAAATCCGGCATCGAGTCCATCCACTTCGCTCCGGAAAAGCAGCTCCAGCAGTGCATTTTCGAGCATGTCTATTTCTCCCGCCCGGACAGCATCATCTTCGGCCGCTCCGTCAACGAAAGCCGCGAAATGCTTGGCCGTCTCCTGGCGCAGGAGCATCCGGTCGACGCGGAAATCGTCGTTCCTGTGCCGGATTCCGGCGTTCCCGCGGCCGTCGGCTACGCGCTCGAATCGAAAATCCCCTTCCGCATGGGCCTGATCCGCAATCATTACATCGGACGCACGTTCATCGAGCCGTCGCAAGCCATCCGCAATTTCGGCGTGAAGCTAAAGCTCAATCCCATCCGTGGCTTGATCGAAGGTAAGCGTGTAGTACTTGTCGACGATTCCATCGTGCGCGGCACTACCAGCCGCAAAATCGTCCGCATGGTCCGCGAAGTTGGCGCAAAAGAAGTCCATGTGCGCATCAGTTGCCCGCCGACGATTTCCCCGTGCTACTACGGCGTGGACACGCCCACGCGCGAGGAATTGATCGCTTCTTCCAACACGCCGGAAGAAATCTGCAAATTCCTTGGCGCTGATTCGCTGGGCTACGTTTCTCTGCCGGCGCTGCGCCGCGCGGTCGGTGATACCGCGGGCAAGTTCTGTACGTCTTGTTATACGGGCGTTTATCCCACGGATCTGGTGCAGTTGGAAGTGCGCGAAAGCGCGGGCAACAGCAAGTCCGGCGAACATGCCCCAGGCAACGGCAGTGAATCCGCGTCCGCAGAGCGGCCGGTGGTGGTGGAACGTGAAAGCTGAGAAAAAGAAAAAGCAGGAAGAAGCAAATCTGCCCGTGAAGACCAAGATTCAGCGCGAAATCATCGCCTGGTTCTGGGTCGGCCTCGTCTTTCTGCTCATCAACGGCACGATCGGCCAGGCGCGCGTCATTCCTTCGGGCTCGATGGAGAACACGCTGCTCATCGGCGATCACCTCATCATGAGCCGCGTCGGCTACGACGCCGGTGTGCCTTTCACCAACTGGCACGTTCCGCTGTGGCGCAATCCCAAACGCCAGCAAGTCATCATCTTCAAGCCGCCGTTTGCTCCGGACACCCCGGACTACGTGAAGCGCGTCATCGGGCTGCCCGGCGAGACCGTCGACATTCACGATGGTGGCGTATGGATCAATGGCCAGCGTCTTAAGGAGAACTACACGCGTGGGCTCTCCGAACGGCCTGACCCTTCATTTCTAATGGGCAATTTCAAAGGGCTCCCTTTCACCGTGCCGAAGGACTGTTATTTCGTGATGGGAGACAATCGGGAAAATTCTCTGGACAGTCGCTTCTGGGGCTGTGTTCCGCGCAACGACATCATCGGCACTCCCGTCATGATTTACATGTCACTGGAAGCGCCGCAGGGCGCCTGGGACTCCGGCCAGATTCGGGAGCGGTTTTTCGCCTATGCGAATGCCGTGCTGCATCCGAGAATCGTGCGCTGGAACCGGATTTTCCGTACCTTTTAGTCTTGTCGAAGAATCGTTGTTCGCAATAGCCGCCGCGATCCCCACGGCGCCTCAATGAATTCCTATCGATGACGGCGCGCGGCAGAGTACGCCCCGATTAAGAAAGTACGGAAGCGGAAGCGAGCGGGTCTTTCATGAAATATGCCGATGCCGGAGTGAACATCGCCGTCGCGGATGACGTGAAGCAAAGAATTCGCCACCATGCCAGCCGCACCTTCACTCCCGGCGTTCTCGGCGGCATCGGCGGTTTCGGCGCGCTCTTCGCGCTAGACCGGAAAAAATGGAAAGAGCCCGTGCTGGTTTCCAGCGCCGACGGCGTGGGCACCAAGCTCAAAATCGCCATGTCCATGGGTGTGCACTCCACCGTTGGCGCCGACCTTGTCAATCACTGCATAAACGACATTCTCGTGCAGGGCGCCGAGCCGCTGTTTTTCCTCGACTATCTTGCGATGGGCAAACTCGAGCCCCAGGTCGTCGAACAGCTCGTCGAAGGGATGAGCCGTTCCTGCCGTAAGGCCGGCTGTGCCCTCATCGGCGGCGAGACGGCGGAGATGCCCGGATTTTATCCTCCGGGCGAATACGATCTCGCTGGTTTCATCGTTGGCGTCGTCGAGCGCAAAAAACTTCTTACCGGGAAGTGCGTCCAGCCCGGGGATGCTTTGATCGCCCTGCCGTCTGCCGGACTGCACACCAACGGCTATTCGCTCGCCCGCAAGCTGGTCTTTGAGGTTGCAAAGCTGAAGCCGGATACTTACGTGGCCGATGTCGGAAATAAAATCGGCGCGGAATTGCTGAAGCCGCATCTATGTTATGCGCCGGCGCTGAAGAACATCGTCGCCCGGGGCTGGGTTTCCGCTCTCGCGCACATCACCGGCGGCGGCATCCCGGGAAATTTGCCTCGCGTGCTGCCCAGCGGCGTGAAAGCGGAAATTGACCTGGCATCCTGGCCCGTGCTGCCGATCTTCAAATACCTTGCCAAACTCGGGAAAATCGACACCGGCGAATTGCTGCAATCCTTCAACATGGGCGTCGGAATGATTCTTGTCGTCCCGGCGAAAAAAGTGAAATCCGTGGAAGCCGACTTGAAGAAGCACCGCGAAAAATTTTTCCGCATCGGCCGCGTCGAGCGCAGCGAATCCGGCAAAGCCCGCGTCAGCTACTCCGGCTCGCTTAATCTTTAGCCCACAATCTGGGGCTTGAGGCATATAGGGCGATGCGCTTAGCATAGGAATTGTCAGTGCTTTTTTGCTGGGCACGTCCGTCTACCCTTGCTCACTGGAGGAACTGGCCGGACGTCCAAGATTACAAGGATTCCCCCAGCGAACCTTTAGGAGGTATGCCATGAATTTTCCGCAAACAAGCCTTGATCTTTTGGCTGCGCGAGTGCAAAAACTGGAAACCGCGAATCACCGCTGGAAGTTCGTGAACGCGTTGCTACTGCTCTCCGGCGTATCGGTCCTTTTGATGGGCGCGAAGCCCGCCGATCGCCTTCAGCCTAACGTCGTTCGCGCAGGCTCCGTTGAAGCCCAGGAGTTCATATTGAAGGATGAAACCGGCCACGTTTACGCGCGTCTGAGCTTGAACCCATCAGTCCCAAAACCAACTCAGAAAGGGCGCACTTACTTGGTACCGAGTGATACGATTCCAGGCGGCGAGGCGGCCCTTCAGTTCTACAACGAAAAAGGCGAAGTACTCTGGACCGCGCCTTCGATGGGCGGAGCACAATTCCTGCCTGCAAGGTAATCCGCTGTGCTTCGGACAGTTCCAACTCAGGTTGGTCTGGCTGATGCTGCTAGTGGAGGGTCGTTTCACGCTTGGCATGAACGATGCCGCGTGGTGCAACACCTCTAGTGCCGCGCGCTTCTTTCTGCTGGCGTCCAGAACGGCTGCTTGGTCGGCACAAACTCGACCGGCACATCTTTCACAAACGTCTTCATCCACCTCACGCACTCTTCCATCCCTGCCTGTTCGGAGGGCACATGCCCGATTACAATCAGCGCTTTTCTCTTTCCTTCGCTAACCGCGTCCGCCGCATATTCCACCGTTTCCCATTCGCGCGTTTCGCCCACCAGCAAAACTTCCACGTTATCCATTTCCAGCGCGTGTGTTTCCCGTTCGAATCCTGCCGATCCCGGGCTCAGCGCCAGCTTCGTCACTTTCATCTCTGGATTTCCTACTGCGCGCAACACCGGGGTATTCAAGCGCTTCGCTACATCCGCCGCTAATTTCTCCAGCGTAGTTTCCGGTACTGTAAACAGGTTCGGATTTTCCGCGCTCTGGTATTTCACCCAGTCCAGCGCCTTCACCATCCCGGCCAGGATCCCGTCCGGCTTTCGAAGGTGCCAGTGGTCGTGGAATCTCCAAACGATCAGTCCGTTTTTCTCGATAAAGTCTCGCTTCTCTTTCCACACTGGGTCGCTCTCCTCCATTCCCTGCGGCCGGTCCAGGTGGTTGTAAAACGTCGGCTCGTGCGTGATGACCAGGTTCTGTCTGTTTGCCACCGCCCGCTGCAGTACGTCCAGCGTCGCCATCATGGTCACCGCAATCCCTGTCACACGCGTATCCGGATTCCCTGCCTTAAACGTGTCTACGGTTTCCGTTTTCCAAGGCACGCCAACGTGCTCTTGAATCGCAGCTATTACTTCCCGTGCCGTCGGACGTTTTTCTTGGGCCGTCGCGTATGAGCACAGCACAGTCCCAATCAGTACCGCGCCAAGTGCGTAGCCTCGCAATTTCACTTTGGCAATCCTTCCGCGAACTGCGGATAGAGCGCCCGCGCCCTTCGCGCCAACACGCGCTCCAATTGATGTGTCCATCGAACTTCCGCGCGCATCTGCTCGAGCATTAAGCCCACCATCCACACCGCTTCATGATACTTGTGGCCAACCTCCGCGTAAATCGACTGCAGAGTTTTCTTCTCTCTCGCGATTTCTTTTAGCAAAAATTTTCGCCTGCGTTTCAACTGACTCCGGAAGACTCCCGGCCTCGCCTGCCAGGAAAGCGCCATCCAAGTCAGAAAAAGCGGGTGTTCCCTCTGTGTGGTCCAGCCTTGGTGCTCTAAAGCATCCGCGAGCGCCGCACGCCCCTTCTCTGTGGTCTCAAACGTGCTCCGCTCCGGTCCCCCCGCCGGCTCTTCCGTTTCCAAAGATCGAATGAGCCCCCCCCGCGCCAATTTCTCCAGAGAGTAATACACTTGTGGCCGCGACACGTTTGCCCAATCTCGAATCTCGCGTCTCTCCAGCTCCAGATTCGCCTGATACCCGTGCATCGGCCGCTCCGCGAGCAAGCTCAGCAACACGAGATCCGGCGTTGTCAGTTCTACTCTCCTCGCTCGCCGTGCGCGCCTTCCGCGATTCTCCGTAAATCTCTGTGTCCTCGGCGTCTCTGCGTTTTCCTGTGTCTTCATTTTTTCCCCGTCTTACGCTTCCTGCTCCAATACCACCACTCACACTGCTCGGCAGGCAGCCGTGGATTTTTTGCTTGCGCCACTGCCGCACAAAAAGTATCCAGCACGCAAGGATCCTGCCGCCGGCCGGTCAGGCGATTCAGCTTCGCGTACAAATTTTCCGGACTCTGTAACGCCAGTTGCGTCACGCTGCGAATTCTTAGCAGCTCAAAGTCGCGTAGCATCGCTGGTCCGATCGAAATCAAATCCCCCAACTGCTGTCCTCCGATCCTGGCCCGTTTCTTTTGGCTCAGCGTTCCGGCACTCACAAAGAAATCTCCTTGACTTACTAGTCTAATTTAGACTAGTTTAAACTAGTCTAAATTAGAGTAGTTGGCTTGTCAAGGAGATTCCGCCATGAGCTCCCTTTCCACGGCTCTCGCTGCCCTTGTTCTGGTCTTCGCCTTGTCTTCCGTTCGCCCCAATTCATCTCAGGAGATCAAATCCATGAACGTCAAGCGCATCACCCCAGTCCTGCTCGTCAAAGAGATCGAGCCTATCGTCCCCTTCTGGGTCGATCGCCTCGGTTTCACGAAAACCGTCGAAGTGCCCGAAGGCAACAAACTCGGTTTTGTCGCTCTTCAGAAGGGTTCCGCTGAAGTGATGTACCAGACTTACGCCAGCGTGGAAAAGGACGCGCCGTCGTCCATGTCCGCGGAAGCCAGAAAAGGCCCCACGTATCTCTACATGGAGGTTGATAACCTGGACGCCGTGCTCGGCGCCATGAAAGACGTCAGAGTTGTCATGCCCGTCCGCACCGCCTTCTACGGCATGCGCGAATTTGGCGTCCAGGACCCCGGAGGCCACTTCATCACTTTCGCCCAACCGGTGGCCGCGCCGCAGCACTGACGCGCTTTCCCACCCTGGCCCAAACGAGGCAAAGTACTCTCTCCGTACCAGCCCTTGTACTATTCGGGGTACCGGTACAAGTAGGTTTGACAGACCACGTGCGCGAATCTACGCTTGTTGACATTGCGTTTCGCCCTCGTCAAGAGCAGCGGTCTCCTGAATCGATTTAAACCTCAGGCCTGCTAGTTCGATCAGCGAAAGGAATTATGTCTCAAGGAAGATCTGCGTTCAGTGATGCTGCGTCCCGAGCGGTGCTCGATTCCGCGCCCGAAGGCATACTCGTCGTGAATCGCGAAGGCCAAATCGTCCATGTGAACGCGCAGACGGAAGAACTTTTCGGCTACGGTCCGGACGAGCTGCTCGGCGTGCATTTCGAGGTCTTGCTGCCACAATTATTTCGAGAGGAACACGAACGCCAGATCGCCGGTTACACGCGCGCTCCGGGATTGCGCCCGGGGAGGGTTGGACTGGAACTGCGAGGCCTTCGCAAGGACGGAACGGAAATCCTACTTGAAATGAGTTTGTGTTCCGTGGACGTTCTG
>DASQYT010000395.1:0-7078 GCA_035639075.1 Candidatus Elarobacter sp. | reverse complement strand
AACCGGTCAACTCGCCCCGTTCTGCCCACGCAAAAAAACACCCGGGGTCAGACTTTTACCTTACGTGCCCCGCAGGGTCAACAAACATTCACAAAAACTGTTGGTCGCTGCTACCGGCTCGCTACTGCCGTCGGACACGCTGCCGAGACACATTGCATCCCGCCCGCCACTCAAGAGCACCATTGATTTGATGCAACTTAGCCCTAGTGTGGCCAGGAGTCTCAGTATCCAAGAGAAACACTTTCTCTCAGAATGAGACATATTTTAAAGTTTTGCCTATGGCCGCACAATAGCCTCCTAGCCCTAGTACGAAGCTATGTGCTTTGTTTTGAATAGCTGACCGTCAGGTCAGGAGGCCCTGAACCTTCGTCCGGTCGATGCAGTCACCGGCCGTAACTGTGCAGCGCCACTGTAGACGGTAGGCTAGAACCGAGACAGGCCCTTCCGCCTGTTGGTGGAAGGGCCTGTCTCAAAACCTTCATCTGTTTGCGTTTAGCGCGTTGGACGCGCCCTGGACGCGTCCGCGCCCGCAGTTGCCGCCGAGGTCTTCATCGGCGGCTTCTCCGCCTGTGCAGAGGCAGCGTGCCCATTCGGCCCCGTCGCAGCCGCGTTTGAATTGCCCGGCATTGGGATTTCCAGCTTTTTTCGCAGCACGTTTTCCAGCTTGTCACGAATGTCCTTGTTTTCCTTCAGGAAGACGCGCGCGTTTTCGCGGCCCTGCCCCATGCGTTCGCCGCCAAAGCTGATCCACGTGCCGCTCTTTTCAAGCACGCCCTTATCCACGCCTAGATCGATCAGGTCGCCTTCGCGCGAAATCCCCTCGCCGTACACGATGTCGAATTCGGCTTCGCGGAACGGCGCGGCCACTTTATTCTTCACCACTTTTGCGCGCGTTCGCGAACCAATCACCTTGTCGCCTTCTTTGATCGCCTGAATGCGCCGGATATCCACGCGCATCGACGCGTAAAACTTCAACGCGCGGCCACCCGTGGTCGTTTCCGGGTTGCCGAACATCACGCCAATTTTTTCGCGAATCTGGTTGATGAAAATCAGGCAAGTTCGCGACTTCGAGACGATCCCGGTCAGCTTCCGCAGTGCTTGCGACATCAAGCGCGCTTGCAGTCCCATCTGCGGATCGCCCATGTCGCCTTCGAGTTCAGCCTTGGGGACCAGCGCCGCCACGGAGTCCACGACAACAATATCCACGCCGCCCGAACGAATCAGCGTTTCCGCGATTTCCAACGCCTGCTCGCCGTTATCCGGCTGCGACACCAGCAGGTTGTCCACGTCCACGCCTAATTTCCGCGCATAGACGGGATCGAGCGCATGCTCCGCGTCAATGAACGCCGCCTGTCCACCGAGTTTCTGCGCCTCGGCGATCACATGCAGTGTCATCGTCGTCTTGCCGCCGGATTCCGGCCCGTAAATCTCGATCACGCGCCCACGCGGAAAACCGCCAACACCCAGCGCCGCGTCAATCGAGAGGCATCCGCTGGGGATCACACTAACGGGCACCAGAATATCGCGGCTGCCCAGGCGCATGATCGCGCCCTTGCCGTGGTCCTTTTCAATTTGCGATATCGCCGCTGCCAGCAATCTTTCTCTGTCGTCTGCCATTTCACACCTCGGTGGAGGAAAGTAGGAGCCTTGGCCTGCGGGGCCGATGGCCTAGGTTCCGCGCCGGGAAAGCGCATCGCCTGTGCCCAGGGGTGTGACGAAGTGTGGAGCTTACCACTCGATTCATCTTCGCGCCATCCCTTTTTTATGGTTGCACCAACACTCGGCCTTGTCATCCTGAAGCCATCCGACAAGGACGGACGCAGGATCTCAACCGCAAATGGTGCCGACCCCGTACTGCCTAATGTCGCATCACCGTTGACAACCGTGCTCCGCATCATGGTCTCTCAGCTGCGCCTGAGCCGTCTGCTCGCGTTCATCCAGTGCCATCCGTTCCCGCTGGGTCAGTTGCCGCAGCCGGGAAAGGTTCCGGCCCCGGATGCAGGCCTCGGAGAGATCCTCTTCGAGTCTCTCACGTTCCAGACAGCTTAGAACACTGCTTGAAAAACCGTGCATGGTGCACCTGTTGAAAACAGCGAGGCCAAACTATCACTATGGCGAACAAAAAGCAAACATTATTTTTCGCTTTACATTCGCTTGTGGGACGGTCCTTTATGTGGGATATGTGTAAAACCCGCGCCCCGATTTCCGCCCCAGCCAACCTGCTGCCACATATTTCTTCAGCAACGGGCACGCGCGATACTTCGGATCGCCCAAGCCGTCCTGCAGCACGTGCATGATGTCCACGCAAACGTCGAGTCCGATAAAGTCCGCGAGCTCCAGCGGCCCCATGGGATGATTCATTCCTAGCTTCATCACCGCGTCTACAGCTTCTGCCGTGGCAACACCTTCCATAACGCAGCAAGCCGCTTCATTAATCAGCGGCATCAGCACGCGGTTCGAAACAAACCCCGGCGCATCGTTCACCGCCACCGGCTTTTTCTCCAGTTTCTCCGCCAGCTTCATCGTCGTTTCAAACGTCGCATCGCTCGTCTGCAGCGCGCGAATCACTTCCACCAGCGTCATCACCGGCACCGGATTCATGAAATGCATGCCCACAAAACGGTCCGGCCGCTTCGTCAACGCCGCCAGTACCGTGATGGAAATCGACGATGTATTGCTCGCAATAATCACCTCCGGCCGCACAATCCCGTCCGCTTCCCCGAGCACCGCCCGCTTAATCTCCATTTTCTCCGGCACAGCTTCGACCGCGAAATCTGCCGCCGCAATCGCGCGCATATCCGTCACCGGCTGCAGCCGCCCAAGAACAATTCCCTTCTCCGCCTCCGCAATCTTCGCCTTTTTGATCTCCCGATCGAGATTCTTCCCAATCGTCTCCATCCCGCGATCCAGAAATCTCTGCTCCACATCCCGCAAAATCACCTTGTAGCCCGACCGCGCGAACACATGCGCGATTCCGTTCCCCATCGTTCCCGCGCCCAGCACCGCCACGGTTTCAATCGAGCTAACGTTGTTCACTCAAACCTCTAAAAGTCAAAATACGCGACGCGCAATTCTTTTTTCGGAACAAAGTTGATCGCTTTCGCTTCGAAATGGTTTGCGTCGAGCCGGCGAACAGGACTGTCCCAGCAAAAGCTGAGGTAATGTCGCGTTTTGTCCATTGCGTCGTCGGGACGTTCGACAACTAAAGTGAAGTCCCTTATGGGACCTTTCCAGGAGTTTGCTGTCGTCAGAATGTAGTCCGCCCAGGACATTCCAAATTCCACATCATCCAAGGGATTCAAATCTTTCTCATCCTTGTGTTGCTCGGCCACCATCTTCTTAATGCTGTTGGCGAGTGATGGTTCTACGCAAGATCTCTCAGCAACATCTTTGAGAAACGCTACCTCGTCCTCGTGCATGTTCGCGTCCAGATCTTCTTGGTTTGCCAGTTTGGCTAGATCCCCTGCTGTCATCGGGCTGTAGCCAGTTGCCGGCTGATACTCATGTCGGATGTGCGTGAGTTTGTGCGCGGAGAATATCTGCTTCCAGTGAAACATTTCATCAACCGTCCATTTGGGGGCAAATCCTTTTTCGTCTAGCAAGCCAAGTTGAACCAACTTACTGATATCCGTCGTGGGTAGTTTGACGACTTGATAGTCCTTTGATCTTGCGTCAGGCCTGCCGAAATGGCCGAACGAAGCGATGTCGATGCCAAGTTTGTTTAACTCGGCGGTGTAATCCTGGTCCTTGACTGTAGCTCTTACCTGGCGCTCGTATTGCGCTTCATTCCCATCCGCCCATAGGTGGAAGCGGGCGATCACCGACTCGTCACAATAATACTCGCAGCCGAATTTCGGGATAGGGAACGCCACCTCAGTTGTAACGTCGTCCGCCGAATCGTTCGAAAACTCGTACTCAACCGTGATCTTGTGTTTGCTGATTGTGAGGCGTTCTTTTTGTATGGAAATACGGCTTTCCTGCTTCAGGACAATGCCGCCGGCAGCAACAGAAGCTGCGGAGTCGTTGGCAGAACGCGTAGCAAAGCTAATAAAAGCAAAGACCACCGCGAAAAAGAAGAGACTGATTGCACGAATCATGGATTGGCCCGACCATCTCTGTCGCACGGAGCAAAGAGTATCACAAGCTCGAAAGCTGCGGCGTTTTAGCCGTACGTGGCATTTTTGAAGGCCCTCCGGAGTTAGTTCGAAATGCCGCGCAAGGCCAGCCACGCAGCGAGTGTCGCGAGCTTCTCGTCCTGCGACCACGGGGAGCCAACCGACCGCCCAAGCTCGGTAACACGTCGCATTAGCGCATTTGGCTTGATACGCAGCGTTCGCCCAGCGCGGTCCAGGAGTTCTTTTTCTTTGACTCGGAAATCTTCCAGGCCACAACGGGCGATCGCGTGGAGAATCCCCTCGCGGAATAGCTCCCCATCTGCAGTGTGTATCAGTGCATGCGAAGCAAGAATCTTGTCCAACTCAGGAAGCGTTCTGCCGGAAGCAAGCAGCAGCCCGCACCGCGTGAGTTTCACGCCCTGTTCTTGCGTTCTCGATTCAAGCTCGCGGATTGCGCGGTAAGCCAATCGCCTCGCCTCGGCCATCATCCGCGAAATGAATTCACGCGCCTGTCCCCCCAGCATTTTCTCTGCCGTATGATAAGGCTGCCGGAACTCGTAGGTGAAAGTTTCAACCAGGTGAATTCGCTGCCGCGCCAGCACAACGGGCGCGCCTTTTTCGAGACACACCGCCACAACCGCGCTCCAACCCGAATGCACGCGAAACCCCACCGCCGCCTGTTTCGATTGAGCCATAGCAAGCAAGACCTACTCCGGCGGCGCGCCTTCGACGATTTCCTTCACAATCGCTAGGGCGCGCGTTTCGTCTTCAGGCAAAACGTAAACAGCGTTTCTTCCTTTTTTCTTTTCGAGGCGCGCATGAATCTGATTTTCCCACAGCGCCATTTCGATGATCTCTCCGGGATAAGTCTGTTCGCCTAGCCACACTTGCACCGTGGCCTCTTCGGGATTCCATTTCGTGGGATCCCAACCCTTCGGGTTGTTTTCCGCTTGCCCGTCCATATCGGGTTCTTCAGAAGCCGGCGTCATTACATTCTCGGGTTCCTCTTCCCCATCAATTGCGGCTCGAACAAAACCCTTTACCGAAGGTCGCCACGGAAAAACGCCGCGAACCCCAGGCGCGTACCCCTCTCCATAAGGCAGAAGGAGAGCGGCGTCCTGCTGCTCCTCTTCTGTCCCATAGGCGACCTTGATCGCAGTTTCCGCCTTCTCAAATTGCGAAAACGGAATCCCAATCTCAAAGGCACTCTTGGTATTCAGGTTGAAAAGGTGGTCTTCCCGCCGGACAGTCCTGTGAGGTATTCCTTCCTCGTTCAATAGTTCGCAAAGTTCGGCATGAATGCGCGGGTCGTCGCCGCGCCAAAAAGAGCAAAAAGGATCATCCGGATTTTCATCTTGCCCACTTGCGTCCACTGGACCGCTCGCAGATGCGGGAGGCTCGTGCACCAAATCCACGTCACAGTCCGAACAACGGGTAAACCCTTGTCGATACTCCGCTTTACACTGGGGACAATACATGGTGCTCCAGGCCTTTCCAGCCCCCAAGGTTACGCTTTCTCGACTCTGGTTAAGGGGACATTTCAAAAGAGGTTTGACATTCCCAAGGTTTTCCTTTTGACTTTCCAGTAATTTGTGGTACACTTCCTTCCGTAGAAAACTGCATTTGGAGTGCGGGAGCTTGCTCCCGCTTTTTCTTTTCAGACCGGCAATTCGGCCCGTTGCCAACCCAAAACAACCAAAATCGCGTCCTTTAGAATCAACGACTTACGAAATGCTTTTTCTGTAACTCTTTTGTTTTGATATTCATACAAAGTCATAGGGGGTGGGGGGGCATCTAGCCTCTCTGTCACCTGCTGAGTCTTTTTCCATACTTCCTCGTATACCCATTAGAATGAGCGCCACGACCTCGTGCTTGACGCCGCAGCCGTCCAGCTTTTTCGCGACCTCGGCCTTGCCGGGGCAAACGCTACTCTTCTCGACACTGATGGGCGATGAAGCAAAGACCGTCGCGCGCGGCCTGCAGCGCCGCGACCCAGATCTTCTCGACCGCCTGATCGAGCAGTATCAATACCGCTTGTTCCGCTATCTCGTCTACATCACCGGAAACAAGGAGCGCGCCGAGGATTTTTTTCAGGAGACCTGGATCCGCGTCCTCGAGCGCGGCCATCAGTACAATGGCAAATCAAAATTTGAAGCCTGGCTCTTCGCGATTGCGCGAAACCTGGTGATTGACTGGCAACGCTCCAAGAAAGCGCAAAGTCTGGACACGCTGATGGATCCCGAACAGGAGCATCCGCTGCAAATCGCGGACGAAAATGATCCTTCGCCGCTGCGCCAGGTTCTTAGCCAAGAGACCGAAGAAAGCGTTCAAGCATCTCTGCAGAGAATTCCCGCCATTTATCGTGAAGTGTTGGTCCTGCGCTTCCAGGAAGAATTGCAAATCGACGAGATGGCGGGCGTGCTCAGCATTCCCCTCTCGACCGTGAAGTCGCGGTTGTATCGCGGCCTCGAAGCGCTTCGCGGAGCGCTTCAGGGAGGCGCCGCAGCATGAGCGAAAACATGCACCAACGCGCCCTGCAATTGATCGCACAAGCCCGCGTGGAAGGCATGTCCGATACCGACCGCAACTGGCTGCGTGCGCATCTCGAAGAATGCGACTTCTGCGCCGAGCATGCGCGCCAGACCGACCACGCCTTGCGAATGCTGCGGACTGCGGCCATTTCCCTTCCGGCCGGTCTTGCCAGCCGTACGCAATTCCGTGTGCGCTTGCGCGCCCAGGAATTGCGCGAGCGCGAACCGAAGCGCCGCGCGCTGTGGCTGGCTTGCAGCGTGTCGTGGATTTTTGGCGTCGCCAGCGCGCCATACGTGTGGAGCTTGTTTCAATGGCTCGGCCAGCGCACCGGAGTTCCCAAGCTGGTCTGGGAAGTTGGATTTGGTCTGTGGTGGTCAATTCCGGCGCTGTTTGCCGTGGCGGTGCTGCTGATGGAAGCTTCGCGAAGGGGC
>DASQYT010000394.1:0-8285 GCA_035639075.1 Candidatus Elarobacter sp. | reverse complement strand
GGGAACGCCGAAACAGTTTCCGTAACTTCCGACGCCGCGAACGACGCCGTCGAGGATGCGGCGGTTTTTCGCGGCGTCCGCTTCAGACGTGTATTTGGAAGGCGTTAGCTCGCCAAAGCGGAGCGAATCGAGCACCGCGATAGGGCGCGCGCCCATGGTGAAAATGTCGCGCAGAATGCCGCCGACTCCGGTGGTCGCGCCCTGAAACGGCTCAACATAACTCGGATGATTGTGCGATTCGATTTTGAAGGCCGCAACGAGGCCGTCGCCAATGTCGACGACGCCGGCGTTTTCTCCCGGGCCTTGCACCACGAGCTTCCCGCGTGTGGGCAGGCGCTTCAAGTGGACTTTACTCGATTTATAGGAGCAGTGCTCGCTCCACATCACGCTAAAGATGCCCAGCTCGGTGATGTTCGGGTCGCGGCCAAGGATTTGCTGAATGCGCGCGTACTCCTCGCGCGTTACGCCATGTTCGGCGGCGATTTCGGGAGTCACTCGAATTTCGGTGCTAACAGTGGCCATGTTTCAGGTCTGCAACAAGGATTTGAGGCCGTGGGCTCTGCTCATGCTGTGGCCTTGGCGGCGCCGACGAGCGCTTCCACCATGGAGCGGAAAATGACCAGGCCGTCGGAGGAGCCGAGAGCGCATTCAACCGCACGCTCTGGATGGGGCATTAGGCCGGCAACGTTACGCTCGCGATTGCAGACTCCTGCGATATTGTGAACCGCGCCGTTGGGATTGCCGGCGTTGTCGTCTTTTCCGTCGGGAGTCGTGTAGCGAAAAATTACCTGGCGATTTTTCTCAAGGTCGGCAAGCGTGGTCTCATCGCAATTGTAATTGCCATCGGAATGCGCGATGGGAATCTTTAGGATTTGACCCTTCTGCGCGGCGTTGGTGAACGGCGTGTCGGTCTGCTCGACGCGGATGTGCACGTGGCGGCAGATGAAGCGCAGACCGCTATTGCGCATCATCGCGCCGGGAAGCAGGCCCGCTTCGCACAAAATCTGAAAGCCGTTGCAAATCCCCAGGACCATTCCTCCACTCTTGGCGAACTTCTCGACGGACTTCATCACCGGAGAAAAGCGCGCGATAGCGCCGGTGCGCAGATAGTCGCCGTAGGAAAATCCACCTGGCAGAATGACGGCGTCGCAATTCGCGAGATCTTCGGATTGATGCCAGATGAATTCGACAGGCTTCTGCAGGACGTTGCCGATGGCGTAAAACGCGTCGTGGTCACAATTGGACCCGGGGAAAACGACGACTCCAAATTTCATGAGGTGCCAGCCCCCTGTGGGATTGCGGGAACTCCTATTTTAGCACACCCGCGGCCCGCGCAGACTGGACGCGATAAGACAAGAGGGAATACAAGGCAGAGACGCAGAGAACCGAGAGAATTCGCAGAGCAAATAAAAGAGGCCCGGGCAGAGCTCGCCTCTTACACGGACACACCAGGTGAGTGATTTTTTATTCGCCGCGATACCAACGGCGAAAGCGCTGCAGAAAATGATCGCCGACGTCGGAACCTGCGGGAACAGACTTCCCTGACGGTTCGTGCCGATTCCTCCATCGCTCGCGCAACACGAGAATGGATAAGACGATCAGGAGCGTAAGACGCGCGGAGATCAACGCTGCGTCGGCGGTCCGAGAATAAGGAGTGGCAGCGAGGCTCAGGAGAAGCAGCGACCCAAGAAAGAGAGTCCACGCCAGCACCTTTCTCCTCATTGCTGCACTCCTTAGAAGGGAACCTCTACTTTCGTTTTTTGATTCGTTTGCGCCGCTTCGATTTCCTTGCGGCTTTCTTTGGTCTTTCAGTGGCCGCCAATTCGCGGCGTTTCTTTGCGGCCCAGCCTGGTTTGTTGACCTGGCGGCCGCGAGCGATGGCCAATCCATCAGAGGGGACGTTGTCCGTGATCGTTGAACCTGCGCCGACGTACGCGCCGTCACCGACGCGCACGGGCGCGACCAGGGCCGTATCGCTGCCGATAAAAACCTTGTTCCCAATCGAGGTCGGATACTTGTGGAAGCCGTCGTAATTGCAGGTAATCGTGCCCGCGCCGATGTTGCTTTTCGTTCCGATCTTGGCGTCACCCAGGTACGAGAGGTGCATCGCTTTGGTACCTTCGCCGATGGTGCTTTTCTTCAGTTCGACGAAATTGCCAATGCGCGCGCCGGCCTTCAAGTGATTGTTCGGGCGCAGCCGCGCAAACGGACCGATAATGACGCCATCGTCGAGGCGGCTCTCAGCCACCACGCAATGCGGCTCGACGGTCACGCCTTCGCCGAGAATTGAGTCGGCCAATACGCTTCCGGTTCGAATAGTGCACTGCGCGCCGATTTTGGTTTTGCCCAGCAACTGAACTCCGGGTTCGATGATGGTGTCTTCGCCCGCGCTCACGTCCGGATCGATCAGCACGGTTTCGGGCAACTGGATGGTGATGCCAGCATCCATCAGCTCATTCCGTTTCCGCTCACGGAATATGCGGTCGACTTCCGCGAGATCCGCGCGCGTGTTGCAACCAAGCACTTCGCGCGAATCGGCGGCCACTTGCGCCAGCACCGTTTCGCCTTTGGCGCTCAGTACGCCGATGGCATCAGTCAGATAAAGTTCGCGATGCTTGTTGTTGGGTTTCACCTGCGCCAGCGCGGGCCAGATTTTTCCCAATGTGAAGCAGTAAATCGCCGAATTGATTTCATTGATTTCGCGCTGCTCGTCAGTGAGCTGCGACTCCTCGACGATGGCGGAGACAGCCGTTTCGGTCTTGCGAACGACGCGGCCGTAGCCGGAAGGATCGGCAAGCACCGCAGAAAGAATTGTTGCCGCCGCGTTCCCGGTGTGATGCGCGGCAATCAGAGCCTTCAGAGTCTCCGTACGAACGAGGGGGGCGTCGCCCGGCAGCACAACCGCAAACCTCGCTCGCCCCAAGGCGCGTTTGGCGACTTGCATGGCGTGACCGGTGCCGTTCTGCGGCTGCTGCAATACGGTGAGCGCTCCGCGCGGTTCGACAACCGCGGCGACCTGTTCGGCCTGGTAGCCGACTACGACCACAGTTTCCCGCGCCTTCAGCGGTTCACATGCGCGTACGATTTGTTCGACGAGCGTCCGACCACCGGCGCGGTGCAGCACTTTCGCCAGGCTGGACTTCAACCGGGTTCCTTTGCCGGCCGCGAGAATGACAATGGCAAGATCATTGTTGGACATAGTTCGAGTCATTCTGCGGGAGCGGCGGCTATTTCGCAACGTAGGGTTAACCTTGACGCAGCGAATCGCTAATCAGCAGCGGCAACGGGGGAGAGGGCGGTTAGGTAGGCTTCGCTTTCGGGGAGGACAGCTTCGCCCGTCGTGATGGCCCAGAGCGAGGGGTCGTCCAGCAGGCGGCTGACAAGCTGGGTGTGCAGGGCATGGCCGGCTTTGTGAGCCACGACCCGAGCCAGGAGAGGCAGGCCTGCCAAGGCCAGGTCGCCGATCAGATCCAGCGCCTTGTGCCGCCCAAACTCGTCAGGAAAGCGCAACGGCCCATTCATGACGCCGTTATTGGTGAGAACGATGGCGTTCTCAAGTGAGCCCCCGCGAATGAGACCCATGGCCTTGAGCGGCTCGATGTCGCGCTCGAAACAGAAGGTCCGCGCCCGCGCCAAGAGGTGCCGGAAAGTGTCAGGCCCCACAAGCATTTCCACTTCCTGCTGGCCCACGAGCGGGTGCGGAAAGTCCACGTAGCAGCGCACCCGAAACTCGTCGGCAGGGTAGATGCCGATCCGGCGGTCTCCTTCGGTGACCTCCAGCGGCCTGAGTATTTTCAGATAGCGCCGCTTCCGGCGCAGTTTGCGAACGCCGGCGTGCTCCAGCATCTGCATGAAAGGCTCCGCGGAGCCGTCAAGAATGGGCACTTCGATGGAGTCGACGTCGATGTAGATGTTGTCGATGCCACAGGAATAGATGGCGGCAAGCACGTGCTCTGTCGTGGAGAGCAAAACGCCCTGCTTCATGAGGCTGGTGGCATAGCTGACGCGGGCGACGTTATGGCCCTGCGCTTCGACATGAAAATTGTCCAAGTCAACGCGGCGAAACACGATGCCTGTTTCCGCAGGCGCGGGTACCAGACGGATGTGGCCGTACACTCCCGTGTGGAGGCCCACACCCTCGGCGAACGATTCTCTTGCGATAGTAGTTTGGAACATTTTCCCCACGAGTATTGTAGCATGTTGTTCACCAACGCCACGCTTGGTTGTGCTTTATTATCAACGGTTTACGAGTTATATACAAGGACACAAATCACATGGTGTGGTATTTGCGCAACATTTCGCGGCTTCGACGTGTCTCATCGGAGAATTGCGTCCGTCATTTACCATTGCCTCTCAGGCTTCCTTTTCGATTCCAAGCGCGTCCCAATCTCTTGCGGTGGTACAATAGACTCTTGTAGTTTTTTTTGTGGAAGGGTGAGGCATGAGTCGAGCAGCTCGCATCGGCATTCTTTGCGCGTCAATAGCGATCTTTTGTTACGCAGGCATCGGGCACGTCCTGGGCCGCACGACGGACGACAAAGCGTACAAGTCGCTCACGGTGTACGGCGAAGTTCTGCAGAAAATTCAGCAGGACTATGTCGACGATCCCAACATGCGCACGGTCACAGCCGGCTCCCTGCACGGGATGCTGGAGTCCCTCGACGCGCAATCCAGCTACCTCACTCCCCGCGAATACGACGAGTACAAAAAGAAGCTCGCCAATACCGGCACTGGCGAAACCGGCCTGACACTGAGCAAGCGGTATGGCTACGTCATCGTGCTTTCCGTGCTGCTGGATAGTCCGGGCACGCAGGCGGGCATTCGCAGCGGCGACATTTTCGAGTCCATCGGCGGGTTCACTACGCGCGACATGTCCGTTGGCCAGGCCATGAATCTTCTCAACGGCCAACCCGGCACGGGAATCAAGGTTGGAGTGATCCGGCGCGGGAAGGCTACGCCGGAGGAAGTCGATCTTGTCCGCGCCAAGGTGGCCACGCCGAAGATTATCGTCCAGAAAGCCGACCCCGATATCCTGGTTCTGCGCCTGCCGACCCTCGACGCTGGCCGGGCGGATGAAATTCGCAATCGTCTTCTCGACGCGGAAAAACAGGGCATTCACAAGGTCATACTCGACGTGCGCGAGTGCGGCCGTGGTCCGGTTTCCGAAGCGATTGCAGCCGCGCGTCTTTTCGTTCCGTCGGGCATGCTGACAACGCTGCGCGGCCAAACGGTTTCGACACAGGTTTTTTCCGCCGAGCCCAAGCAGGTGGTCTGGAAGAATCCCGTCGCGGTCTTGATTGACGCCACCACTTCGGGAGCAGCGGAAGTCATGGCTTCCGCAATAGCCGCAAACCATCGCGGAGACGTGGTGGGAGAGCGGACTTTCGGTCTCGCGTCCGAGCAGAAGCTCATCACCCTGGATGATGGCGCTGCGCTGATCCTTACGGTCGCGAACTATTACAATCCCGGCGGGAAATCGATCCTTGAGGAAGGCGTCACGCCGACGGAAGTGGTGCGTGCCGTACCGGAAGATGATTCGGATACGGCCGAGGAAGATACAGCGCCCGCGTCGGTTCCCGAGAAAGGTGCAGCTCCCGCTCCGCAGACTCAAAAGGAACCAGGGCTCGGACCGCGTCCCCTGTCTCCGGAAGACCCCATTTTTCACCGAGCACTTGACCTGTTGAAGGAACCCGTGAAAAAGGCTGCTTAAGTTTTCTGTGGTCCGGCAGCGTGACTCGGTTCAACCAATCCTGCATTGCTTTTCAGTCAAAATAAGCTGCGCGGCGCGTTTTGCACTGCTCGGAATTTCCTTCTTGCTCGCAATTCTCTTTGTTGGCTGCAAGAAAAAGGAAGGAAACCGCCTCGCACCCGCGCAAATTCATCAAATCACGCGTGGTCTAGCGACTGCAGCCTCATTTGCGGCCCCCGCAGGGACAGCCATTAAACTCCTCCAGACAGCTTCCGCCCAGCAACCTGAACGCACCGATTATTTGCGTATCGTATTGAAGAACGGGTCGCCGGCGGACGCGAATCGTGCCGCGGTCGCAAAGATCGTTCAGAGTCTGAGCGCGGTCGCGACTCGAAATCATCTGACACAAGATTCTCCGACGGAAACTGGAGATGTCCTTCAATTTAAGTTTCGACATGCGGGTGTTCCGGCAGTCGAAATCGAAATTGTGACGCGCGCGGCGGCCAGGCCCGATGTAGCGGCGAAGAATTCTGCCCGGCTCGCCATCATTATCGACGACTTAGGCAGCGACCGCGCGGCGGCCGAAGCCGTCTTCGCTCTCGGTTATCCGCTCACTATTTCCATTTTGCCAAACCACGAGCACTCCCCAGACATCGCGCAGGAAGCGCATCGCCGCGGGTTCCAGGTCATGCTTCACCTGCCGATGCAATCGGTCGCCAACGAAACGCCGGAGGCCCAGGAACTGCGTTCCGGCATGCCCCCGCCCGAAGTTGCCGCGATGGTCGATCGATTCCTGCAAAATGTTCCGGACGCCGCCGGCGTCAACAATCATCAAGGGTCGCAGGCGACCGCCGATGCCGCGCTGATGGACGAACTGATGCCGGTATTGCGCGATCGTCACCTCTTCTATTTGGACAGCCGCACAACCGCCGCAACGGTGGCCTATGATACAGCGCAGGACTTCGGAGTTCGCTCCGCCTTCCGCAACGTTCCTTTCCTCGACGACGTCACCCAAGTAGCTGCCGTCCGCAAGCAACTCGAACTGGCGCTGCGCGGCGCGCGAGAGAAGGGCGAAGCCGTGGCCATCGGACATCCTCATGTTGCGACGCTGCAGGCTCTTCGCGAAGTCCTGCCGCAAGCTCAGGCGCAAGGCGTTCGCTTGGTACCCGCCTCGGAACTCACACACTAAGCAGCTTGGTTTTCTTGGGTCGGTGCAGGCTCTGTTTTCTTCATCGGATAAAGAAAATGAATCGCGAGCGCAAGAATTCCCATGGTCAGAAAACTGAACACGCTTCCTTCAGGGCCGACCGTTCCGCCTGTAAGCCACGCCTTGCCCTGCATCAAGGATGCATTCGACAGGTGCCCTTCGAAGACGATGCCGCTGTTCGGCACGGAGTAAAGGAATGTCTCGCCGAAATCAAAACTCGCGTGCCACCCAACCACCAGCCAAAGATTGCCGGCGCGCCGCAGAGCAAAAGCAAAAACCAATCCGATCATTACAACGCCTGCCGCGCCCACCCAGCCTTCGCCAGGATTCCCCAAGTGAACGGCTCCAAACGAGCACGAAAGCACAATAGCCGCGGGCCAGAAACCAATGCTGTCCGCGAGCGTGTATTGCGTGTATCCCCGAAACAAGAATTCCTCAAACAGGCCCACAAAAACAAAGAAGACTGCCCACAGCATTCCCCAGCGCAGCAAATCTTTGCCGTGTAGAGCTAATACTCCAAAGGAATACCCGCCAAACGCAGCGATCAATCCAATTAATGCTGACACTTCGATCAGCCCGATGAGACAGCCTTGCCAGAATAAATTCCCGAACGCTCCTTTCATCGGCAAACCGTAAACGCCGGGAGGGCGCCCCTCGATTTTGGACATGATCAAGGCGGCGCCAAAAATGACCAAGAAAGAAAACACTTCATAGGTAAGCGAATAGCCGAAAGAAAAGACGCCGCGCATCGGATGAATAAAATGCTGTAGGACGGTTCCACCGCCGAATCCGAGCGCAGCCACGAAGGCCGCATAAATCAGCAGGCGCCAGCCGCCGCGCAATCCCTTTTCGTTCAGGAAGATTTTGCTGAGGATTCTTTCAGGAGGCGGAGCCTGAAGAGGGGGAGCGGAAGAAGGTTGTGCCAATGGTTCGAAATCCAACAATCACCTCGAGAAAATATCCAAGCCCGTATGCTGTCTGACGGGCTTGCTGATTCGCCGTAAGCAGATTTGACTCTCAGCTGAGACAGATTTTACCGAAGGAAAGAGTCTCAATCTGGATCAAATCGCTCTCGCAAGCGGACTAGATAGTACCTGAAAAGGTTGGATTCCTGGGATAACGCTGATCACCGGGAGCAAGGCACAAAATTGAGGCGAATCTCTCTTAGATTGGTTGTCCGATGTGGATCTCCGCAGCGCCAAGAATCCGCCGGCTCTTTTTTTCTTGCACAAGGAGAACGGCCTTCAAATTCTCACGCTTCCATTCCTTCTGCAGAGAAACGCTGGTGTCTCCAGCGAAAGAAGTCTCACCGTCACCCTTCGCTTCGCCGATCTTGCGCATCGTGCGCACCACGGAGGCATGGCGAAGCTCTTCGCCGGCGTTCTCGCC
>DASQYT010000393.1:0-2566 GCA_035639075.1 Candidatus Elarobacter sp. | reverse complement strand
GTGCTGTTTGCGCACGCGATCGCCCTCGCTGGAGCGTTCGCCCTCCTGAGCGCGCTTCACGTGGTGATTGGAGAGTTGGTCCCGAAGACCCTCAGCCTCGCCCGCGCGGAGCGCGTGGCGCTGTTGGTCGCCCTGCCGTTCCAGTGGTTTCTCAACACCTTTCATTGGGCGATTAACCTGCTTGATGGTGTTTCCAGCGCCATCGTGAAAGCCCTCGGCGTTACGTCGCCTCAGATTCATGGAGTTGCGCATTCGACGGAAGAGCTGCAAATCCAGATTCAACAAGCTCGCGAGCGCGGCCTGATCGCCCCCGGCGAAGAAAAGTTCATTCTCAGCGCCATGGAACTCGCCCAGATCCAGGTCCGGGAAATCATGGTGCCGTGGCCGGACATCCACGCGCTTCCAGTGGAGTCCAATCTGGACGAAGTAATGCGCGTTTTTGCTACAACGCAGCGATCTCGAATCCCGGTCTATCGCGGCACTCCCGATCACATCCTCGGTTTTGTTCATATCAAGGACATGATATGGATCCTGCTCGATCGCGAACGGCGCCTCGAGGAAAATTTGTCACCCCCACCTTTCGATTTGCGCCGCGTTTTGCGTGAGGTGCTCATTGTGCCGGAAACCAAGCCTGCCAGCGAGCTGCTTCTCGAATTGCGCACCCGCCGCGTCGGCATGGCCCTGGTAGTGGACGAGTTTGGCAGCATCCTCGGTCTAGTGACCATGGAGGACATCCTCGAACAGATGGTGGGAGAGATACACGACGAATTTGACGTCGTCGAGCGGCCTCTGACGCTGGCCGATGGCGCGCTTATTTTTGACGCCGCCCTCAACGTACGCGACTTGGACACGCAATACAACATCACTTTGCCGGAAGATCCCGCCTACGCAACCGTGGGCGGATTCGTCCTAGACCAATTGGGATTCATACCCAAAGGTGGCGAAAGCTTTGAATATAGCAACTTTCGCTTCTCGGTTGTGGAAATGGACGGAAAGCGCGTTGCGCGCGTGAAGATTCAGCGAATTCGGCCGACTGAAAATGAAAGTAAGCCGCAAGGCGCTCAGGAAGCAGTGTTGCAACCGGCTAGAGACTCGAAGGCTTCGCGGGAGAACTCCTAGACCTCTCATCTCAAATGGTGCGCTACCTCCTTAAACGATTTCTGCTTACGTTGCCTGCCCTTTGGCTTGTTCTTACGCTCGTTTTTCTAAATGATTCACATCGTCCCGGGCGATCCCGTCGAGCAAATGCTGGGCGAGGGGGCGGCCCCAGGGCAGCTCCCCCCAATTGCGTCATGCACTGGGATTGGATCTACCGCTGCGCACGCAGTATGGACACTACTTGTGGCACCTCGGCCACGGCGATCTTGGGCAATCCTTCAAGTTTCAAGCGCCGGTGCGCCAAATTATCTTTGAACGTTACCCAGCGACTCTTCAACTTGCATTCCTCGCACTGGTTGTTTGCGCTGCGATTGCCATCCCTGCGGGAATGCTCGCCGCCTGTCACCGCGGTTAAGTCCCCGACCGCGCTGTCGGAGCGTGTGCTCGTTCAGAATGATTGGTGACACCGGGCAGAGTGTCAGGATGGACAACGGAAGGTTGAGTCTGGTAAGGCTCCGGTAGACAATGAAGGCGTGAGTCCGCACAAGCACCGGCTCGCCGATTACCTGCGGCCCAAAACGCTGGCGATGTTGTTGCTCGGGTTTTCTTCAGGCCTTCCTTTTTTTCTGGTCGGCAACACGTTCGGCTACTGGCTGCGCGATGAACACACCTCCCTGACGGCGATCGGGTTTCTTTCCTGGGTGGGCATTGCATATTCGCTGAAGTTTCTGTGGGCGCCCTTAATGGATCGCGTCGACTTGCCGTTGTTCAAACGGCTTGGACATCGGCGCGGATGGATGATGTTCTCGCAGATCGTCGTCGGGCTGGCGCTGTCCGCCATGGGCGGAACTGGCACGAAAGCCGGGCTCGGCCGGCTTGGCGCTTTTGCGCTTGTCGTCGCGTTTGCCTCATCGACACAGGACATTGTGGTTGATGCCTGGCGCATTGAATCGGCAGACGACGGGGAAGAACAAGGCCTCCTCGCGTCTGCCTACCAGTTCAGCTACCGCCTCGCGCTCCTGACTACGGATTCCGTTATCCTCATCGTGGCAGCGGCCGTGGGCTGGCGCATGTCCTACGGTATCTACGGTGCATGTATGGCCGTTGGAATGATCGCCACCTGGTTTGCGAAGGAACCGGAGCGCGCGGATGCGGTGATGCATGAAAAAGAGCGCGAAGCGCCGCTTTGGACGCCGCGCGGTTTCTTCGACGCTGTTGTCGGACCGTTCATCGCTTTCTTCCGTGCACATGGCTGGCTCGCGCTTGTGATGTTAGCGGCAATCAGCCTTTACCGGGTGCCGGACTTCGTCATGGGCCCGATGTCGAATCCCTACTACCATGACATCGGTCTTTCGAAGGAAACAGTCGGAGCGGTGCGCGGCTCAATCGGACTCATCGCTACGTTTGCAGGCATCGCCGCGGGCGGATTCTGCTCGCTGAAGCTTGGCCACATGCGCGCGCTCGTCAT
>DASQYT010000392.1:0-2950 GCA_035639075.1 Candidatus Elarobacter sp. | reverse complement strand
GCGCACTCAGGAGATAGGCATTCGCGTGGCGCTGGGCGCACGCAGCAACGATGTGCTGAGGCTGGTGTTACGCGGGAGCATGAATTGGGTCCTACTGGGGATATTGCTTGGGATCGCGGGCTCGATAGGTGTCACACGACTACTCAGTGGCCTGCTTTACGGAGTTCGCCCAACTGATCCCGCCGTGCTCGGCGCGGTATCGGTGTTGCTTACGGGCGTGGCTCTGCTTGCAAGCTATATTCCCGCAAGGCGGGCGATGCGCGTCGATCCGATGGTGGCCTTGCGTTAGGAGTGAAAAAAGAAGTGGCGGGTGGTGAGTGGCGAGAGGGATCTTTCAAGAAACTCGCATCGCGAAAGAGAGGTAGCCGGTGAGTTTTCGGCGACACAAGAAGCGGGAAGCGGACCTTGACGCAGAAGTGCGGAGCCATCTGGAGATGGCGGCGCGAGAGCGCGTGGAGCGCGGAGTGGATGAAGCTGAGGCCGAGAGGGCGGCGCGCCAGGAGTTTGGAAACGTGGAGTTAGTGAAGGAAACGGCGCGAGATGCGCGGGGATGGCGATGGATGGAGGACATCGTAGAGGATGCGCGGTACGGGCTGCGAAGGATGCGCAAGTCTCCCGGGTTTACTGCCATTGCCGTACTGACGCTTGCATTGGGCATTGGGGCGAACACCGCCATCTTCAGCCTAGTGAACGGAATTTTGCTCGTTTCCCTGCCCTACCCGAATCCTGAACGGCTCGTCAGCGTAACCGGCACCTACCCGAAAGGCGCATTCGTCGCGATGCGGGAGCAAATGCGCACGATGGACGTGGGAGCCTACGCGGAAGGCCATGAGTTCAACCTAACCGGCCTTGAGGAGCCTGTGCGCCTGACCGGGACTTTGGTGTCCGCGGAATTATTTTCCATTCTCGGTGCGCGGCCGGAGTTGGGACGAACGTTTTATCCCGGGGAAGACGTTCCCGGCCAGGACAACTTGGTGATTTTGAGCCACGCCCTGTGGGCGGAAAAATTCGGAAGCAATCCGTTGATCCTCGGCCAGTCGATCGAGCTTGAAGGCGAGAGCCGCCAAGTAATTGGCGTGATGCCGGCTGAGTTTCGCTTCCCGTCCCCGAAAACGCAAGTATGGTTGCCCCTTCACAACGATCCTCGGAACACGATTCTTTATTGGGCAGATGACTTCATGCCCGTGCTGGGACGGCTTCGTCCAGGTTCAACGATGGAGCAGGCGCGAACCGAGTTACGAATGTTTCAGTCACATGTGGGAGCGCTGTTTCCGTGGCCGATGCCCGCGGCCTGGAACGCCGACGCCAGCGTGGTGCCGCTTCAGAACGGAATGGTTGCCGATGTGCGGACGCGGTTGTTGCTGCTGCTCGGGGCTGTCGCGCTCGTTTTGATGATCGCGTGCTCGAACGTCGCCAACTTGACGCTTTCGCGGGCGGCGACGCGCGAGAAGGAGATTGGCATTCGTTCCGCGCTAGGCGCCGGACGGATGAGGATCACCAGACAGCTTCTCACTGAGAGTGTGTTGCAAGCGATATTGGGGGGATCGCTCGGGCTGCTTTTTGCAAAGGAAGGGCTGGCCCTGCTCAAGCTCGTTCTGCCCTCGGATACACCGCGCCTCGCTGATGTGCAGATGGATTGGCGAGTGCTGGCGTTCACGGGTGGACTGGCCATCCTCACGGGCTTTATTTTCGGTTTTGCTCCGGCACTTCATTCATCGCGCGCAGCACTCACGGGAGCTCTCAAGTCCGGCAGCCGCGGTACAACAGGATCCGTGTCACAGCGATTGCGGGGATCGCTGGCAATTGCCCAAGTGGCGTTCGCAATGATGCTCGTGATTGCGGCAGGACTCTTGATTCGAAGCTTCTGGGCGCTGTCCCACGTGGATCCGGGATTCCGATCAGAACACGTCCTTTCCGCGCGCATTGCGCCCAACCAGTCTTTCTGCGGCGATGCAGCACGTTGCCTCACCTTCTATCGCAATCTGTTGGATCAGATTCGCACGTCCCCTGCCGTTGCCGGGACCGCGCTGGTGAATACTCTTCCTTTGGGCGGGAGAGTCGCTAAACGGTCGCTGGATGTCGAGAATTACGCGCCTGCTGCCGGACAAGATTTGTCGCCCCTCTTTTGGCTACACGTCGTTACTCCCGATTATTTTCGCGTGATGGGCGTTCCATTGCTATCCGGCAGGACGTTTGTCGATGCCGATGTCTCCGGAGAGCCGGTAGCGATCGTCACCGCGGCAACCGCGCGGCGTTTCTGGCCCAACCAAAACGCGGTCGGTAAACATATTCACCTCTTGGACGACAAGAGCTGGCGCACCATCGTTGGAGTCATTGCAGACGTACGGGCCTACGATTTGCAACGAAACATCCCCAGTTGGATGAGCGGGACGGCCTATGTGCCTTACAACTCTTCTGCAACACTCGAAGACCGCCGGATGCCATCGGAGATGACCATCGTGATCCGGAGTACGTCGGATGAGGCCCAAACCGCGGCGATGCTTCGTGAAGCTGTGGCCAGCTTGAGTCACGAGGTTCCCGTAAGCGAAGTGAAAACCATGGGCGCGGTGGTTTCGGATTCGGTTTCGACACCGAGGTCCACAACCATTCTGTTCGCGGCTTTCGCCGGGTTGGCGCTGACGCTGGGGATCATCGGTATTTATGGCGTCCTTTCCTTCCTGGTGTCCAATCGAACGCAGGAAATTGGAATCCGCATGGCGCTTGGGGCCCAAAGAAGGGACGTGCTTCGCTCCGTGATGGGAGAAGGAGCGAAGTTGTCGCTGGCGGGGATTGGCCTGGGAATGGCCGGCGCACTTGCATGGATGCGGGTGTTGTCAGGCGAATTGTACGGCGTGGCGGCGACGGATCCTCTGACCTTTTGTAGCGTGGCAATCCTGGTTGCCATCGTGGCAATGACCGCGTGTTATGTGCCGGCACGAAGGGCGATGCG
>DASQYT010000391.1:0-4797 GCA_035639075.1 Candidatus Elarobacter sp. | reverse complement strand
TCGACAAGCTGCGCGCCCTTGGGCATTTCCAGTTCGGGCGCGTAGCCTTCCAAGTTGTATCCGCCGGTCGTGGAGATTGCTCGCGTGGCGCCAAAAATTCTCGGCCCGGGAATCGTACCTTCCTCGATCGCTTGCTTGATTTCGATGTCGCCGTAGCCCGCACCTTCCGTCTCCACATCCCGAATGGTGGTAAAGCCCTGCTCCAGCGCGCGCCGCGCGGCGTAAGTAGCACGAGCGGCGCGTAACGCGATCCCCGCCTTCAAAATGTTCTCGTCGTAACCACCCCTTTTCGGATCTTCGCCCCACAGGAAAATATGCGTGTGCGAATCGATCAGCCCGGGCAGCACCGTCGCGCCGGAAAGATCAATCACCTTTGCCCCATCGGGGATCTTTGTAGAAGCGTCGGCTACTTTTTCAATGCGCTCGCCGCGCACAAAAATAAGCTGGTTCTTGCGCGGTGCTTCGCTGACGCCGTCAAGCAGTGTGCCAGCGCGGATGACCGTGAGTGGCGCGGGCGCAGGGGATGCGGATTGACCGCGGGCGGAAACAGCGCACAAAGTCAGAGTGAGTGCGAGACAAGAAAGAGAAAGGCGCATGCGGGGCTCCTCAACAGCGTCCGGTAGCTTGCCGCAAAGCGACGGGCGATTGCAACCATTCCGCGCACCGCCAACGCTCATGACGGCTTCTTCTTAAGGTCGGGCTCGGGGTTGGAGAAATCCCAGGCATTGACGGTGTCAGGGGCGGACGGTTGGTTTGAAGCCACAACTTTGTCCGGAACGGGGACGGGCGAAAGTTCAGTGAGGGGCTTGGGGGGAAGTTTGGTTGGGTCCTTTATTCCTGCGGTGTTGTCGGCGTCGATCTGCGGCAGGGTGCGGAGGAGCAAGCTATTGATGTATGCCAGAACGGCGGCGCGGCGAGGGGAAATGTGGATTTTAGCGAGAAGCTCGTAGAGGTTGCTGAGAGAGTAGTTGATGCCTTGTGCGGTTTGGAGGCCTTGGGAATTGCGGATGAGAGGTGCGTAGACGTTGCTCGTATCTTTCTGTTTTTCGATGGCGAGGTGATGCGAACACAGAAGGGAGTTCTGGTCGGAGGCGAAGAGACGGCATTCGCGGCCCGACGGCGTGTAAAACTGGCAGCGAGTGGAAAGTGCGGAGGGGTTAGCGGCTTGCAGTTTCATTTTGGTTCTCCATGGAGGGGCGGAGGTACCCCCACCCCGGGTGTTTTGGGGGAAAGAGTGCGGAAGTGACTGTAAACAAAGAGACTGAGTTTTGGCGCATGCCAAAGAGTGCGCAAGCAACAGGAAGCAAACGAGATAGATGAGGTAAAGGAAGTGAGGGAGTGGAAACCGGTTGGGCGAACGGGGAAGCTGGGCGGTGCCCTGCATACAAGTCGCTCAGGGTAAAGTGGGGTCGAGGCCTTTCCGGCCAGGCCGGAATCCGCGATTGACGATACTCAAAGTAAGAACTCACAGGAAGCAATATATCATAAAATACATTATTTGTCAATTGAAAATAAAGTATTTATATTGAGTAAGTTGCGAAATCGTTCGAACGGGCGTGCAAAGTAAAGAAAACAAAGGGGTAGAGCTCGCAGGGGGTGGGGGGAAATTCTGGAGGACGCAAAACGGGGAGCCGAAAGATAAAAAACCACATCACGCTTAAGCCGAATGCGCAAAGGATGAAAGATTGATGTGTTTGAAGACTAATCCTGAAATCAGTTCCTCAGCGGCTGAAGCCGTAAAGATAAGGGCACAGCTAATGTCGGACCTGAAGGTCCGACGCCCAAGAGTCCGGGCCGGGGGTTGAAGCAGCATGCGCCAGGGCGGTTCGAGTGTAGAATGTCGGCTGCTCGATGACCTCAATCGAAGACTGGGTGGAGAAAATGAACGCGACGACTGGGACAACCGCAACTAGTGCAACTGCGACTACGGCAAAGGGGCAGACAGTGCCGGCGCACGTTGGCATGTTTCAACTGTTGAATGGCGTGTATATTACGGGCGCGATTTGCTGCCTGGCGCGCCTGGCTGTTCCCGATCTCGTAGAGCACGGGCCGAAGTCGGCTGCGGAGCTGGCAACGGCGATCGGAGCGGATCCACGCGCGCTCTACCGGCTGATGCGCGCTACCGCCAGCGTGGGCGTGCTTTCGGAAGGTGCCGATGGCAAGTTTTCGGAAACGCCGCTCTCCGCCGTGCTGCGCAGCAACGCGAATCCTAGCTTGCGAGGCTTCGCGATCATGCACAGCAGGGAGTGGCACGGACTCGGCTGGTCCCACCTCGATTATTGCGTGCGCACGGGGAAACAAGCCCTCGACAAAATTTATGGCGAGCCCATCTTTCAATTCTTCGAAAAGCGCCCCGAGGAAGCGCAACTCTTCAATCAATCGATGACTGATTTATCCATGATCGACGGCCCGGCGGTGGCGGACGCCTATTCCTTCGACGGAATTCGTTCCATCGTGGACGTGGGCGGCGGGCACGGGCTGCTCCTGGCGACCATTCTGGCGAGGAATCCACAGATGAAAGGCACACTCCACGAGGTAGCGCATGTCGTTGCGGGCGCGAAGGACGGACCGCTCAAGCTCATGATGGATCGCTGCACCCTGGCGTCCGGCGATATGTTTTCTGCAGTTCCCGCGGGCGCCGACGCGTACATCATGAAGCACATCATTCACGACTGGCCGGATGACGTGTGCATCAAAATCTTGAAAGCCTGCCGGAAGGGCGTCAATCCCGGCGGCAAGCTCCTCGTGGTAGACAACGTGATTCAGCCTGGCAACGATTTCGCACCGGGCAAATTCCTTGACCTGCAAATGCTGATCTTTCCCGGCGGGTGCGAGCGCACAGAAAAGCAGTTTCGCGAGCTGTTCTCGGCAGCGGGCTGGAAGCTGAGCCGCGTTATTCCCACGGCTGTTCCTGAGTCCGTCGTGGAAGGCGTTCCCGTCTGACGCCAAAGACCGATTCTTGCGCTACGGTTTTCCTTTTTGTTCTTTCTCAGCTGCTTCGATGATTTTGCGGAATTCCGCAACTGCAGGCACGCCTGGCGAACGCAGTCCGTTTTTGGCCATATAGTGCCAAACAGGAGTCCCATCGGGGCGCGGCCCCCGGCTGCCATCATAGACAAGGAAAACATCTTCAGGCGGCACTGCTTCCATTTGCGCGTGAGGTTTTGTGTCTTGCGGTGTGGTTTGGGGAGCGCCAACCGGATGCCCTTGCTGTGCGCCAATCCGAATGCTGTTGCCGGTTTGCTGAACAATGATGGGACGATCGTTGGTAGGCTCACCGCCAATCGTGGGTTGTACTAGTTTTTCAGAGCCCTTGCGAACGGTAATGACTAAATCCGCAGGTTGGCCTTCCAAGACTGGCGTCAACCGGCCCCATTTCATCAATGCCTTCTCGACATCCTCTTGAGCAGTCTTGTTCGCTAGAGGAGAGGTCATAGAGGTACCCGCGTCGGGATCGATAAGAACCAAGACAGTGCGGGCCTTGAGAACGTAAGCCGGAAGCAAAATCTTTTTTTTGTCGCCGGCGATTGCCAGCGAACTAAATACGAGAAGCAGCAAGAACAAGACGCGCATGCGAACAAGCATTACAACCTCCATGCGGCAAACACACTTGAGCATTGTAGACCGCTGCGATGGAGATGGATAGTCGCCTCAAGTCCCAAGGAGGTTCGGCTGCAACCGAGAGTAGCCGTGCTCGTGTGCCCAGAGCGTGAGGGGGATCGCGGCGAGGTCATCGACGAGGGGGACGGCGTGGCCGTCCTTGGTCAGGTCGACCGTCCTTAGAAAAAACTTGCAGGTATCGCAGGCTTCGACACGAATGTGGGGCGTTTGCTCCGCGACGTAAACGGGCTGCTTGCCCTCGGCTTCTTCGCCACACGTTGAGCACAAGATTCGGCGGAATTCCCATTCTTGAGAGCAAAACGAGCAGAGGAGAAAGCGTTTTCCGCTGTCGCCTTCCACTCGCAGCACACCCATGAGCGGGCGCGCGCCACACAAGGGACAAACCCGCACCGTGGTGACCATGGGAGGCTTCGGCGTCATGGCCGCGCGGAATTCGGCATAAGGCTGCAGGAATGCTCGCGCAAGGAACTGCGCGAACGCTCCGATTTGCTGGTCGTACTTGCCGCCATATTCCCAATACGCTTCGAGACTCGCCATCCAGGAATCCGTCGGCAGCAGGGACATCTGGCGCGCGGATTCGCGGAGAGAGGCCGGCGCATGTTGTTCGATGGTGGAGAGAAAACCGCGGAAGTGGGGAAGGAGCACGGTGAGATCGAGCGAATCTCTTATTTCGGCTGCACGCGTGCCGCTTGCTTTCATTCCACTCGAAGAGGCGATGCTGGGGCGGAGGGTTTTTTGAAAAGCCGCGACGTGTTTGTAGAAATTCAGAAACTCGGAGGCGAAAGAGTATTCCGAGGATAAGCGCGCGGCGCGCCGGAGGCGTGCGTCGTACTCTGTCCCAGCGGTTTGTGCTGTGGTCATTTGCGCGGCGTGGACGATTGGCCGACGATTTCCTTATACCAGTCGGGATGGTAGCGCTTGGCAAAAGCGATGGAAACATCGCCGCGAATCACCGAGCCAAAGGCACCACGCTCCGCGAACACGCCCATATAAACGTGAATCAGGAACAGGCCAACGGTGAAAAGCGCCGCCGCAGGATGAATGAGAACGGAAATATAGCGCAAGAAGCGGAGGTTCCACGGAATGTATTCCGGGAACCACAGCACGACGCCGCTGGCAAGCAGCGCCACGGCGCTCCAGAAAAATCCCCAAAAGAGGAATTTTTGTCCCGCGTTG
>DASQYT010000390.1:0-5555 GCA_035639075.1 Candidatus Elarobacter sp. | reverse complement strand
CCCATCGCCCTCGGCTACGGGGCGGATGGCTCCTCGCGCCGGCCGCTCGGACTCGTTGTGGTTGGCGGCCTGATTGTGTCGCAGTTCATCACCCTTTTCATTACTCCGGCGATCTATCTCTACCTCGAAGAGTTCCAGGAGAAGGTCCTGGATCGCTTTGCCTTCTTCCGGGCGCGACATTCGCGGCCTGCGGACGCAGTCGTCCCGGGACATGCAACCGCGGACTAGGGACTTCGCTGGCGTTCATTCTTGGTGTTGTGCCATTGGTGCTGGCGCAGGGCGCGGGCCGCGCTGGACGTTGGAACGACCGTCTTTGGCGGAATGATTGCCGCAACAACGCTGAACCTCGTTTTCATTCCCGTTCTGTACGTGATCGTGCGGAGTCTCGTGCCCGGGCGCGAGGCGGTGAAGGAAATGTCGCATGCGGATTGAGTTTTTGTTACGATTCCGCCTGGCATGAGGATTCAGTCATGACCACACACACACTTTCGCGGCGGTCGTTTATTGCTTTTTCGGCGATGCTGCCATGGGCGCTTTCGGCTCGCGCGGCGAAATCGATTCCCGCCGGCCTGGAGCTCTATTCTGTCCGCGAAGAACTGAAAAAAGATCCCGCGGGCACCGTGCGCGCCGTCGCGGAGATGGGATACGAGGGCGTTGAATTCTATGCGCCGTATTTCGAATGGTCCGAAGCGCAAACCAAACAGATGAGAAAGCTCTTGGACGATCTCAGCATTCGATGCTTCTCAACGCACAACGACAGTTCGAATTTGAGTCCGGAGAAAATCGGCAGAGCGCGCGACTTCAACTTGATTTTGGGCAGCAAATACGTGGTCATGGCTTCGGCGAAACCCCAGCCCGGCCTGGATGGCTGGAAGACCGTGGCCGATGCTCTGAATGCCGCCGCCGATCAACTGGAAACTTCCGGACTGAAAGCCGGATATCACAATCACCGGCTGGAGTTCACTGCGGTTGACGGCCAGCGCCCGATGGAAATCCTGGCGAAGAATACGAAGCCTTCCGTCATGCTGCAACTGGATGTGGGCACTTGCCTGGAGGCCGGCTCCGATCCCGTAGCATGGATACACGCGAATCCCGGCCGAATTCGCTCTCTTCATCTCAAGGATTGGTCGCCGGAACCAGAGAAAGGTTACAAAGTTCTGTTCGGGGAAGGCGCCGGCGAGTGGAAGAATATTTTCGAGGCAGCCGAGAGCGGCGGCGGAGTGGAATACTACCTCATCGAACAGGAAGGCAGCCGTTTTACGGAACTCGATACCGCGCGCCGCTGCTTGCAATCCTTCCGGCAAATCCGTCCAGCATGATGTTCGCGTGAAACTACGCTTCCGGTTTGGATAATTCCACGAGAACTCTGGAGCCGAGAGTGGGAGTCGTGTCTGGCCCGTTCAAAAAAAGGGCGGCCTGTGCGCGGCCGCTCTTTCCAGCCTGGGACCGCTGATTGTAGGCAATCGGTACGAATTGCAACCCAGTATGGTAAAGACCTCGGTGACAATGTTCAGTCGTAGTTCCAATAGGCAAAGTCAGAAGGCATATCGTTTGCGGCGGCTGCAGCCCTCGCGCCGGTCCCACTGGAAGCCTGCTTCTCCAGAAAGAAATCCAGATTGCCCCGCATGATCAGGTGCGGTGCGAGAGTGACACGAAAGGCAGGGCCTCTGCCATAGAACAAGAACTCCTGCAGAACGCGAAACGCGAGTATGCCCTGAGTGCGCGGCCGCTGATAGATCGTTGCGGCTACATTGCGGTCACGAATTTGGTCGATGATGGCGGGGAACAAATCAGTGGCAATGATAGTAAGACGGTCCAGTAATTGAGCGTCCCTAGCTGCCTCGACCACCGGCATCGAGGCTTCCGTGGTCACGTAAATCCCCGCTAAATCGGGATGGGCGGCAAACAGCTTCCTGCACTTGTCATAAGCTTCCGATTCGACGTCGTGATCCTCAATGGGATCAACGAGCGAAATGTCGGAATGCAAGGATTTGAGCGTCTTCTCGAAGGCAGCCAGTTTTTCCGCGTGCTCGGTCACGGCCAGTGCGCTCAGTGTCACCGCGACTTTGCCCTTCCGATTCAGAAATCTCCCCATCAGGTCGGCTGCCAAGGAGCCGCTTGCCATGGTGTCCACGGAAACGGCGGCAAGCCTGCTTGTTTCCGGTGCGTCCGTGGACACGCAAACGACAGGAATTCTTGGCCGCGTGGCGCGCCGCATCCAGTCACGCAGGCTGCTTGGACGGCTTGGGAACAGGATGATGCCATCCGACTCCGCAGCCATCGCCGCTTCAAAGGCCTCTTCTTCTCCTTCTCCCAAGCGTGGGAACGTGCGGAATTCGACATCTTCAGCATGCATGCCGAGGGCCTGAGCCTCTTCACCAATGCCGCTGCGGACCTCATCCCAGAAGGAAGTCGTGCCTTTCAGCGTGTTCACAGAAACGCGAAAATGCTTTTTTTGCGAGAGTAGGCGCGCAACCATGTTAGGGCGATAACCCATGTTCTTCGACATCTGCAGGACACGGGTTCTGGTCATGGGATTTACGTCGGGATTGCCATGCAAAGCGCGGTGCACCGTACCGGTAGATATGCCCAGGGCATTGGCTATGTCGAAAAGCGTAACTCGGCGGCTTATCGTCATCGATTTTGGTTCAAAAGAAGCAAAAGTCTACAGAGCCCAAGGCGAATCGTAGCCAAGAACCATGACCAGCGGTATTACGTTGAACCATTGGGGCTGGATATCAAGGCAGTGCCGGCCGACAGTGTTCTGTAACGGTTACGGTGATACTTTAGGCTAGGAACAGAAGGATGGGCAAGCGATTTATGCTGGTCTGTAAAGGGGATAAGTGGAGCCGAGAGTGGGAGTTGAACCCACGACCTGCCGATTGCTCCAGAAAATGCATGTAGTTGATTCTACTAGCTCTTTCTCGCGTCTTGCATCACGGTTTTGCGTGGTATTTGGGGCTTATTGTTCCCTTCCCGTTCCCCAGGCGTGATCTGCGACTAGAACGCCGTCGTGAGAAAGTGGCATTTCGCTGGAACTTAGTGATACAGAACGGCACTGACAACCCGCAGCGGAATCCCAAGGAACTGATTGCCACAGGTTTTTGGACCCTGATCCGACCCACATTCCTGTGCACACTTTATTTCCGAAGCGGGAACAGCTTACTCAGTAGCAGGTCGCAAGACATCCTCATCCGGCCCCAGCCTGCTCGGTCATGCCTTTCTGTTGCTGGCTTCAAGATTGCGCTATCAAAGACCACCAGCTTGGCACATCGCGTCCAGACCCCTAGCATGAGCAGGGTCAGACGAAATTGCGCGCCTGGCCAATTATTCTCGACCGACCAAGCTCTGTCGGCGCCGCCTTCGCTCTCGTTCAAGCGATTCAGAAAGTGAAAATAGTGCCGCCTTCCGAGCGCAGATCACGCCAGGTACGAGAGGGAATTCCTCTAAAGAGCGGCAATGCCCCCGCCGTACCTGCCACAGCGTTTGTCTCGTAGAGTGACTGTTCAAACGCGAACGTGACCCAATTGTTTAGCTTATAGTAGAGCGTGCCCGCGTACAGAGGACTCTTGTGCCGCGCGCCACCTGGATTGAAGCGCTCAACATCTCGTGCCTTGGCAAAGTCTACTCCGTAGTGCATATAGAGCGACCAGCCCATGTTCCGGCCTTGTGGATCGGCCCCGAAGATCCGCGAGAGCGGGAGGCCGAGGTTGACGAATCCTCCAGCTGCGCGGACGGGGCGCTGCGGCGCAACCACGAGCGCGCCGCTGGCATTCGTCCCAAAGGCGACATTTGAAGCACCGTCGATCGACGGTACGAGCGTCGGGGCACCTACGATACTAGAGGTGTCGTTGTAGTTCGAGAAGAACTGGCCACCAAAAAACCACCGCAGATCGCTCCCGGTGTAGTACTTCCCGAGCAAAGTGAAATAGCGCGTTGGCAACTGCAGCTCCCCAGTCCAGCCGTCCGTGTTGCTTGTCACGGTCGCGCCCTGTGGAAACGCTGTCCTAAGCGGTGAGCCGACTGCGAACGCCGAGGGTAGCACAATCGCCTTTCGCTCCCCCTGTTCGCCGCTAAAGATGATCTGCGCTGGAGCCACGCCTGGGGCATGGTCGAGTTGGAATTGCGCCACGATGCGGCCTTCCACGGTGGGCCTCGAGGAATCGGGTCCCTGTCGTTCGCCGAATCCGAGTTGGTTGGCAAGGTTGTTAGCGCCTGGCACGTCGCCGGAAGCTGGCAGCACGGCGGCAACTTCTGGCATCAGCTTGAAACCGCCGAAGTCATGCGTCCATCCGACGCGGACCTGTGGATCACGTTCCCACAATGTCCCGTACCCGCCGCCCAGTATCGTCGTCTCCAGCAAGTTGGGAAGCGTCGAGGAAGAGAACGGCGTCCAGTCCTGGCCGAGCACGGTCGAGAAAGTATCTTTCTCCCCAGCTTTGTAGTCCAGGCGCACATACGCCAATCGAATCGAGGGCATGCTCGAGCGGATTGACGATAGATTTCTGTTGTCGGCGCGGCTGAAATTCCCCTCAAAATCAGCCTCGATCTTTCCGGTCACGGTGAGATTTGGCGAAGGATCCAGCCATTCGAAGTTGGCCCCGAACCGCGAGGAACGCGCCTTCACGTGAAATTCCGGCGAGCCTTCTGGTCCTGTATCTGTCAAGAACCCCGGAAGCGGAAAATCGTCGCCGCCCGGCGAGGAACTGTCATGAACGAATGTGGCCTTGATGAAACCGTACGGCGTGACTCGTAGTGTCCCGATACTGAATGCAGGCTTGAGCCCCTCCCGCGGGAGGCCGCCAACGGGAAACACCCGAGTTGGCGTAATCGCGGGTATCACTGCGGGCGCCGCTGACGCCGTTTGCTCGGATGGCGGAGCTGTGGACGACACTGCCGGTGCCACTGTCGAGGCAGGGGGCAGAACTGGAACGGCCGCGGGAGTACTTCCCGGAACTCGATAGACAGCAGAAACGACGTGGGCCCCGGCCGTATCCGCTTTGGACGCATTCACAAAGGTGCCCGCAGCCACTGTTTGATCGTAATCGGCCTGCGAAATGACGCCCTTCAAGAGAAGGAGCTTCGCCAAACGTTGATCGGCCTCACCGGAAATATACGCTTGGTTGATTTGTGACATTTCTTCATCCGTGAGAATTCCCTTGGCATGAAGCACACGGACGAGAGGGCTCACCGGAGGATTGCTGACGGCTTGCTGCTGCGCCAGTGCCTCCTTAGAGGACGCGAAGGTTGAGAGAAGAACGACCACCAGGCACATCAATGTTCCAAAAAATCTTCCATTCATCATCACTCCCCCCTGTAGGCCCGCTTTAGATGCGAGCCGAGTACTTAACCGTGGAAGGGCCGGAATCCGTACATATACGCCAGTGAATAAATTGTCAAGAAATCACTAGTCGCTGTCGCCGCAAAATGAGAATGTCCGGTTTGTGCAAAGTAGAAATGTCCGCTTTCATGGATGTCCGAGGGCCCCATGGAGACGGAGCGAATCACTTTGAGCCAACGAGAACGGGACCGATTGAAAGTGCTGCACGAGGTAC
>DASQYT010000389.1:0-4969 GCA_035639075.1 Candidatus Elarobacter sp. | reverse complement strand
GTAGACGCGGCGGCTATGTAAGCGGTACAGAAACTCAAAAGCCGCTGCATCTCCAGCCTGGGCCAGACGAATGGCCTCCGCTTCAGTCACCTGTTTGGTAGACTGCCGAGAGGTCGACGCATCGGGATCGCTTGGTCGGTTCCGGGCCAACGGTCCATTAGCGGCGCATCCTCCAGTTCGGATGCGCCTCATGCCTCCAAGAGTTGTCCTGTCAGAAGCCCGCATGTACTAGCAAACACTCCTGCGGGGCGCTAGTTCCGGGTCCAATTGCGCCGGACGCCTACGGGCAAGCAGGTTGGATCATTCTCCCGCGATTGTGGTCGCTCGTCTATGGTGGATCAGGCCCTGGCGGGACGCTAAGCCGCTTTCCTGGGGCTCGGATTGCTCGCGAACGGTGTCTTGAAACGTCCCGAGCTGACTCTCGGGCAAGGCAATCAAGAAAGATTTGAGCACCACAATAGCCTCTCTCAGGCAGGTATTCAGGTCGTAATGGTCCGTGTCCACCTCATCCCACATTTCCTTGGGATTTGCAGTGAGTCCTTCGGCGAGGTCCTCTGCGGCATGGCGAAAATCCTTGCCAAGATCCTCGACCATCTCCACCAGCGTGCCGACTTTATGGAGGAACTGGAGCCGTTGGGAGAGCAGCACGTGATTGAGTAGGTTGCTCATGCGGGCAGAACGTTGCCCCTTTTGCCCTTGAAAATTCGGGGGATCGAAAGGCGCGGCGTTGGGAATGGTTCCGTAGTGCTTGGCATGCTCCGACAATGCACGAAGCAAGCCTCCGAGCGCATGAGTCAGCAGTCTGCAAAGGCTCGAAGTGATGCCCAGCGCTTGGAGAGATTTGCCGGGCTGTCCCAGCTGCCGCAGTTCGATCGCCTCATCCAGGGACACACTCAACATCACGTAGCTGGATTCGAGTTCATGGACCTGCTTATTGAACACCACTGCTTTTGCTTCTGGAAGCCAGGCGCGCCAGTCATCTTTGACAGACTTGCCGCGGGCTGAGAGGGGGCGGACACAGTCGTTCACGGGATTCTCCGTATGGGACAGGTTCGGGAGTATAGCAAAAAGCTGTGGTCAAGCCATAGTATTCTTCAAACGAAGCGCTGATTGGGCGGATTTTGTCAAAAGGTCAACGGGGGCGCGAAACGAAGGGAAGTAGGGACCGTATTCCTTGCTCAGTCATAACACGCGCCGCTATACTCAAACTCCGTCGCTTCCGAAAGGATTTTCCCCTTGCAATTTGAGCCGCGCGACCAGTTTGAGCAGCGCCAGAAGAAACTCGAGCAGATCCAGGCGCTGGGGCACGATCCTTATCCCCACGAATTTCGCTGGACGGATACTCCGGCTGTGCTGGTGGAGAAATACAGCCAGTCCACCATTGCGGAATTAGAGTCGGCCAATCGGGAAGTGCGAGTGGCCGGCCGAATTGTATCTTCCCGGCTTATGGGTAAGGCGGGCTTTGCGCACCTGCAAGGTGCTGGAGGGCGCATCCAGATCTACGTAAAGAAAGATGTTGTCGGCGAAAAAGGGTTTCAACTGTTTCATCTGCTGGACTTGGGTGATTCGATCGGCGTGCGCGGGCGCCTGTTTCGAACCAAGACGAATGAGCTGTCCATTTGGGTCGAGGAAATCTTCTTCCTTTCAAAAGCCCTGTTGCCATTACCGGAGAAATGGCACGGTCTGACGGACGTCGAGCTGCGGTACCGCCAGCGGTATCTGGACCTGATCGCCAATGAAAAATCGCGTCAGGTGTTTGTGACGCGCGCGCGCATCATTCAGGAAATGCGCCGGTTTTTCGACGCTCGTGGTTACATAGAAGTCGAAACACCAATGATGCATCCCATCCCCGGAGGCGCGGCCGCGCGGCCTTTTGTCACCCACCACAACACGCTGGACATTGATCTCTATCTGCGGATTGCGCCGGAGCTTTACCTGAAAAGGCTGACTGTCGGAGGATTCGACCGAGTATACGAGATCAACCGCAATTTTCGCAACGAAGGCATTTCTACGCAGCATAATCCCGAATTCACGATGCTGGAGTTCTACGAGGCCTACAGTAATTACCGGGATTTGATGGATATGAACGAGCAGCTCTTCGCGCTCCTGGCCAAGAACATCACCGGCTCGACGACGGTGAAGTATGGCGGCGTCGAGCTTGATTTCTCGAAAATGCAGCGGCTCTCGATGCGCGAAGCCATCGTGGAGTATTGGCCAGCTCACTTGGGAGCTGCACCAACTGTGAAAGAGCTCGCCGAGCCAAGAGCACCGCGAACTCTAGGCGAAAAGTACTATCCGCAAAAAGAATCGTTGACCGATGGTGAGTGGACCGGATTAGTTTTCGAAATCGTCGCGGAAGACAAGCTTATCCAGCCGACAATAATTTACGAATTCCCGACCGACATCTCTCCCCTTTCGAAACAGAAGCCTGACGATCCATCCGTGACTGAACGATTCGAGATCTACGTCGCCGGAATGGAAGTGGCCAATGGTTTCTCCGAATTGAACGATCCTGTCGAGCAGGAACGCCGCTTCCTTGCGCAAATCGCGCAGGGCGGCGAAGAAGTGCCGAAGCAACTCGACGTGGATTACATCCGCGCCCTTTGCCACGGAATGCCGCCGACTGCTGGCGAAGGCATCGGCATCGATCGTCTTACGATGGTGCTTACGGATTCCCCCTCGATCCGCGACGTCATCCTCTTTCCTTTGCTGCGCCCGGAAGGCGGAGAACCATCTTCCGCTTCCGAAGCGCACGGCGCATAACGTATTCTTCCAACCACCATGCGATTTGAATGGTTTGTGGCCCAGCGGTACCTGCGGTCGCCGTACCGGCCGGCGGTCCTGCGGCTGGTCACATTGTTTTCCACGGTGGGCGTAGCTGCGGGCGTGGCCACGTTGGTGATCGCGCTCTCCATGAACACCGGATTCCGTGAGACGCTTCAAGACCGGTTGCTGGGCGTGACTGCCCACGTTTCTTTAACGCGACCGGGAGCTTCCGGAATCAAGGATTACGAGGAATTGGCTACGAAACTAGCGCGGATAACCGGCGTGCGCTCGGTCACGCCGGCGGTCTATCAGACGCTACTGCTTTCGTTCGCTGGGCAAGCGCGTGGTGTGGTCGCGAAGGGCGTTGATCCCGAGCGGGAGCGAAAGAGCGACGACGCGCTCCACCGGATTGTCGCGGGTAAGCTTGATTTTTCTCCCGATGCGGATGGCATCGACGCGGTGTTGATTGGAAAACAGCTTGCCGAAGAGTGGAAGGTCTCTCCGGGCGACTACGTGACCCTCACAAGCCCGCAGGGGCGTTTGACCCCTTTTGGATTGCTGCCAAGGACGCGGCGGTTTCGTGTTACCGGAGTTTTCGATTCCGGCTTTTATGATTACGACGAGAACTGGTGCTTCATGACACTGGCCGCTGCGCAAGGTCTTTCTGGCGTGGGCGATGTTGTTAACGTTCTGGAATTTCGTTTGAACCAGCCTGAACGCGCGGGCGAAATTTCGGAACAGATCCGTCAGGCCGCCGGGCAGGGGTTTTCAACGACCACCTGGATGGAAGAAAACCGTGCGTTGTTTCGCGCCCTGCGGCTGGAAAAACTCGTTACGGCGATCTTCATCGGATTGATTACCTTTGTCGCTGGCCTTAACATTCTGGTTGTCCTTTCCATGACGGTCACCGATAAAGCGCGCGATATCGCCGTGCTCCGTTCCTTGGGCGCGCGCCGCGAGCAGATTCGCACGATTTTCCTGTGGCAGGGAATCAGCATCGGAGCGACGGGTACGCTGATTGGCCTGTTCACTGGTTACCTGTTTTCGTTGGTGGCCGGGAATTACCATCTGATTCCTCTTGATCCCCAGGTGTACGCCGTTCCTTATGTGCCTTTCCATCCGAGCGTTTTCGACGGTGTGTGGATCACTTCCGTGGCCATGGGAATCTCGATCGCCGCCACAATCTTGCCCGCGCGCGCTGCGGTACGCCTCCTGCCCGTGGAAATCTTGCGGTACGAATGACTCGCGGGCCTGGGTGGGGAATAACCATATTCTTCGGTCCATTTGGCGTGAGATTTGCTCCTGTCAGGCGGAGTAGCCGGTGGGTAAGTCCTGGGTATGTCCCTCGACCCTCGGTCGCACCAAGGGCCCACCGCAAGGTGTTGAAAACAGAAAGATTATAAGTGCATTAGTTTTGACCCAGAAGTGCCCTCTTTTCGGCAGGCAATGGACTGGCGGAAAAAGGAAACTCTGTGGGACTTTGGAAGTTCGAGGGGCTCCGCGAGTCGCACGGCACGAAGATTGCCCAAAACGCATCTAAGTAAATAGCAGGAACGGGCCTAGTAGACCGAAAGGCGCTGCAAAGGGATGAGCCAGGGTGCACAATTTGCGGACGGGGTGGGGGCAGAGGATCCGCGCAACGCGGCAGTTGTTCTGGAATCGAGAGGCCTGAAGAAAACTTACGGTAGCGGCGAGAAAATCATCTCCGTATTGACGGATGCAAATTTGCTCTTGCGGCAGGGAGAGATGGTTGCGATCGTCGCGCCGTCGGGAGCGGGCAAAAGCACTCTGCTGCACCTGCTGGCTGCGCTAGACACACCAACGAGCGGTACAGTATACTTCGCAACGAAAGCAATTGAATCGATTCATGACGCAGCGCTGGCGGAATTTCGGAATCGTGCCATCGGATTTTTATGGCAACGTCACCAGTTGCTGCCAGATTTTACGGCTGCGGAGAACGTAGCGATGCCGCTGTTGGTGCGCGGCGACGATTTCACGACTGCGCTGGGGATGGCGCGGAAGTGGCTCGCGGAGGTTGGCTTGGAAAACCGGGTCGATCACCGCGCAGGGGAACTCTCCGGGGGGGAACAGCAGCGCGTCGCGATTGCCCGGGCGCTCGTCACTGGGCCGTCGGTGCTGCTGGCAGATGAACCTACCGGGGATCTGGACGAGCAGAATGCTTGGGCTGTGTTCGAGTTGCTGC
>DASQYT010000388.1:0-5137 GCA_035639075.1 Candidatus Elarobacter sp. | reverse complement strand
TCGAAAGAAGAGTCTTCGGTAACCGAGCACAGCATCAAGATCGGCGGCCAAACGATTCCTTACAAAGCGACTGCCAGCACGACGCTGCTCAAGAACGAAAAAGGCGAATCCACAGGATTGATGTATTCCGCAGCTTACACGCGCAGCGATGTGAAGGATTTGAGCACGCGCCCGGTGGCGTTCCTCTACAACGGTGGACCGGGTTCAGCCACGATGTGGCTGCACATGGGCGCGTTCGGGCCGCGGAGGGCGCACACTCTTGACGGCACCTTCACGCCCCCCGCGCCTTACAAACTCATGGACAACCCGGAAACCTTGCTCGACAAAACGGACCTGGTTTTCATTGACGCGATGGGCACGGGGTACAGCCACGCCATCTGCAAAGCAGAGAACAAGGATTTTTACGGTATTGACGAGGACGTGGAAGCGTTCGCGCAATTCATTGTCGCCTATTTGAGCCGCAACGACCGCTGGAACTCGCCTAAATTCCTAATCGGCGAAAGTTACGGCACGTTCCGCTCGGCGGCGCTGGGCAATTACCTGCAATCGCGAGACACCGTACACTTGAACGGCATCGTGCTGATTTCCTCCGTTCTCGATCTTTCTTCACTGACCTTCGCGCCGGGAGATGACAGGCCGTTCATTTTTTATCTGCCGAGTTATGCGGCCACGGCCTGGTACCACAAACTCCTGAAGGATCGCCCCGCCGATCTCCCGGGATTCGTTGAAGAAGCGCGCAAATACGCGCAGGGCGATTACGCGTCCGCGCTCTTCAAGGGCGGGCAGCTCTCCGCCGGGGAGAAAGCTGCGGTTGCAAAAAAGGTTTCCTACCTCACCGGCCTGAGTGAAGACTATCTGATCAAGGCCGATCTTCGGGTCAATCTCAGCCAATTCCGCGCGGAATTGCAGCGCAGCTCTCGCCTGACCACCGGCCGCATTGACGCGCGCTTCACCGGCTATACCTACAATCTGCTCGAGGAAAACGCACAAGGAGACCCCGAAGGACCGGCCGTGGGGGGCGCGTTCACGGCGTTGATCAATTCCTACAATCACGACGAATTGAAATTCGGAAAGGACAAGGTTTATCACAACACCAGCGGGGCAGGCGGCGGCAGCTGGAACTGGGTCCGCAAGGACGGCGGACCGCGGCGGTTTTTCCCTGGCGCGCCAAACGTCGACCAGGATCTCGCCCAAGCCATGATCACCAATCCACGGTTGCTGGTGCAGGTCGAAAATGGCTATTTCGACCTGGCTACGCCGTTTTTCGCCACGGAATTTACGATGGAGCACTTGGGACTTCCCGACGTGCTGCAGAAAAACATCAAGGAGGATTATTACAACGCGGGACACATGATGTACCTGCATGACCAGGACCGCGTCAGCCTGCACAATCAGATCGCCAGCTTCATCGATCGGGCGATGCAGCCTTAGGAGAACTACGACGAAAAGGGTGACAGGAGTTTCGAGCGTGGTGATAGGCGAACGCTGGATCAGTAGGTCAGGGACCAGCCGATCACGGTCATGGTGAGGACCAGCAAGAGCATTCCGGTGCTAACGACGCTCAAGGTTCTACCGTGGCCCAACAAGTAGTCGCGGGATTCGGGATCAATGCAGAGAACAATGGTGACAACCGTTACCACGCCCCAGGCCAGCAGGATGGGCACGCCCTGGTGCCGGCCGATCATAGCGAAGAATTGCGCGGGTGGCTGGCCTGCGGGAATCCACCAGGGAAGCAGCGGAGCTACGCCAGCGGCCAGCGAGAACGTCAAAAGTTTCCGCGTGAACCAGCCCTTGACCTTCGGTCGGGCCTCTTTCCAGACAAAATAGTCCCAAGCGAGCAGGGCGGCGGCTAGAGGCACCCAGCCGTACAGGGCGAATTTCTGATCGAACCAGTACCAACTGCGAAACAAGATTTGCCCGTGCTTTGACATCGCCAGCCGGGGCAACAGGAACAGGCCAAGAATGGTGTTGCACAGCACGGCCACAAAAATCGTCACCAAACTCATGAATTGAAACCAGTACCGCGTGGGCACTCTTTTGCAGCGAGTACACACGGACTGTTTGGGCAGGAAGTTCAGTCCACAGCGGTCGCAATACACGGCTACACTCCCACTGGAAAGGGATTCAACCCCGTAATCCCCGTAAGGTTACTGCGTTTGCCGTTCCAAAAACTACTGGTCGGAGGGTCAGTTTTGGTCTTGGAGTTCTTACTTGCACAAGAGTTTGATTTGCTTGTGCCGTGGACAAAGCGAGCGCAGGCATTGCGATTGGGACGATTGCATCGAGTTGCCCACGTGAAACGCCGTTTGATACAGTGCCTATTCACGAATCTGGAGGTCTTAGGGTTTTCTTGTGGAGACGATCATGGCGATTCCGAAGTATGCTCTCGACATTCTGGTTTGTCCCATTTGCAAGACGCGCGTGGAACTGCTGAGCGACGGATCCGGCTTGAAGTGCGTCACCTGCCGGCGCGTCTATCCGGTGCGCGATGACATTCCCGTGATGCTGCCGGAAGAAGCGAAGATCGCCGAGGAATAATCGAAGACACTTCATGCCCGCCAACATTGCCGACGCCGTTCCCCGGTTGAAGCGATTGATCCCGCGCCTGCGCGGGAAGCGCATCGGCGTGCTCGGCGACTTGATGCTGGACCGCTACTTGTGGGGCACGGCTTCACGCCTTTCGCCGGAAGCGCCTGTTCCTGTCGTTGATCTCGTGGAGCAGAGTGAATGCCTGGGCGGCGCAGGGAACGTGGCCGCAAACATATCGACGCTCGGCGGGGAAGTAGAAGCGTTTGGAGTGATTGGGAATGACGAGGCCGGACGCGCTTTGCAAAAATGCCTGAGCGCTGCAAATATCGCAGCCAAAGGCATCATCGCCGATTCCAAACGCGTCACCACGGTGAAAACGCGAATCATCGCGCGGCACCAGCAAGTGGTGCGCGTCGATCATGAACGGCGGGAATCGCTGCGCGCCGAAACGCAGGGAAAACTTCTCCGAAGTTTATTTTCCGCGCTCAAGAAGCTGGACGCATTGCTGCTTTCCGATTACGACAAAGGCCTGATCACGGATGACTTTGCCGACCGCGTCTTGAGCGCCGCGCATCAATTAAATGTTCCTGTCTTCGTGAAGCCAAAAACGTCCAGGCTCTACGCGTATCGCGGGGCCCGGGTAATCGTGTGCAATGCCAAAGAAGCGGGTTTCTACGTCACACGCTCGGTAGCGGATGAGAAATCCGTGGAAGAGGCGGGCCGCGCACTGCTCGCGCATTTTGGCTGCGGCGCGGTGGTGATTACGCGGGGCGAAAAGGGCATGAGCGTGTTTGAGGAGTCCTCGCCGCGCCACCTGCACATTCGCGCGACTGGTTTTGAAGTGACCTACGCGCGCGTGGGGCAGCCGGGAATCGAGCGCGGAGCCACCGGCCGCCAGGTCTTTGACGTTACAGGTGCAGGGGACACTGTTCTCAGTGTTCTGGCGTTGGCCGTTGCAGCCGGGGCGCCGCTCGTCGATGCTGCGATGCTCGCCAACACCGCAGCCGGCGTGGTAGTCGGTAAGCTCGGCACGGCTAGCGCTAGCCCCAAGGAGCTCGTTCACGCGCTGGACGACATTCGCCAATAACCGAGATGAATCATTTTTGAAAAAACATCAAGGTCGTCAAGGGACGGGGAAGCTGAACGATTTGTCGGAAGCGAGCACCCAAACTTCGACGACTTTGGTCTTGCGGCTTTTTTCCGTGTCGGAAGCGTCGGGCATTGGCGAGAAGGGGCTGACCTCGGCCGAAATAGCAACGGCGTTCGAACCGCTTGGCGCTTTGGCACGGACAATTCTGTAACTTTTCACCGGGCCGTAATAACCTTGCGGTCCCCAATCGGCGAGGAAATCCTTCATCGTGTAGGACGGACCGGGCTTCCAGAGTTCGTAAGCCTTGGCGGTATCGCCCGCGATGAGGGCGTCGAAGAAACGCTCCGCAGCCTTCTTTTCCGGGTAGTAGCGAAACGTGTACCACAGCACGACAATCGCGACCACGGCAAGCGCCGCAATAGTGAAGGCCATGGCCCGCGATTTATCTGGTTTGGCAGGTGGGTTGAGAAGTGACATTCAGTAGTCTCCTGCCCTGCGAGCGTCAGAATCGTACGGTGCTGTTGCATCGGCGCCATCCCAGCGTCATTCAGCAACAGCAAAATCGTATCAGACTCACTGCGTCCGAGTAAAAGGCGGAAACCGAATTGGTTGATGCGAGTTGGTCCACCGTTCGATCGATTGCCGCGACCGCTTACTAACTTCCTTTAGGCGGAATCAGCCTTCGAGGGCCCCGCCGGCACCGGCAGGGAGTTCGATCTGGTATTTGGTGCGGGCTTTTTCCGCGTGCTGTTCGAGGGCTAATTCGATTAGTTTGTCGATGAGTTCGCGAAAAGGAATGCCGCTGGCTTCCCAGAGTTTTGGGTACATGCTGATGGAAGTGAAGCCGGGGATGGTGTTCACTTCATTGAGATAAATCTTGCTGCCATTTTTCTCCAAGAAGAAATCAACGCGGGCCATGCCGCTGAGTTCGAGCGCGCGGAAGGCATCTACGGCGTAGTTCTGGAATTTCTTTACTTGCGGGGGTTTGAGGTCCGCAGGAATCAGGAGCTGCGTGCCTTCTTCGAGATATTTGGCTGCGTAATCGTAAAATTCGCGGTGAGGGACGATTTCCCCGGGAACGGACGCCTGCGGATTGTGGTTACCTAGGACCGAAACTTCGATTTCGCGAGCGGTGACGGACTCCTCGACGAGAATTTTCATTGCGAACTCGCACGCCAGGTTCAATGCAGGCGCAAGCTCTTCGCGCGAGTGAACCTTGGTCATTCCGACGGAAGAGCCGAGCGTGGCGGGCTTCACGAAAACGGGGTACTCGAATTGCGCTTCGATCGCAGTTTGGATCGCGTGCGGTTTACTTTCCCAGTCGTGGCGGTGCACGGTGATCCAAGGCACGACGGGAATTTTCGCGACTTGCAGCAGGCGCTTCGCGACGTCCTTGTCCATGCCGATGGCGGAACCGAGGACGCCTGCGCCGACAAAGGGCAAACCAGCGAGATCGAGCAGTCCCTGAATCGTGCCGTCCTCGCCGAAGGTGCCGTGCATCACGGGGAAAACGACGTC
>DASQYT010000387.1:0-8430 GCA_035639075.1 Candidatus Elarobacter sp. | reverse complement strand
GCAGGAATAAGACCAAACATGAATAACGCGAGAGCGATAATGGCGGCGGAAAATCCAAAGACTCGCGGGTCAAAGTGAACGTCGGCCGGGAGCGTCGCCGGAATCAGCTGTCTCAGGATTTTCGTCGCCCAAAGACCCGTTGTCGACCCGAGCAAACCACCGATCGTGGCCAGCAGCAAAGCCTCCGTGAGCAACTGCCTAACCAGCCTAAGACGTCCGGCCCCGAGCGCTGCCCGAACAGCCAGCTCCCGTCCACGGACAACGCTGCGCGAAAGCAACAAATTGGCGACGTTGGCGCACGCGATCAACAGAACGAAGCCGACGGTCCCCAACAGGATCAGAAGAAGCGAACGCACGTTATGTACCATCATCTCGTGCAATGGGATTACTTCCACTGTTTCGTGTGCCCGGAACTGCGCGGCCTCTGGCGGATATTCCTTGTCCATCTCCTGAGTGAGGACCTGCAGCTCTGATTGCGCTTTGCTGATTTCAACGCCAGGTTTCAGGCGCCCAATGGCCGCCAGCATCATCCACTGGGGAGAATGCGCTGAAAAAATATCTGCATCGAGGGCGAGTGGCGTCCACACATCCGCTTGAGGCCGCACATTGGCCGGCATGACTCCGACCACGAGGTAGGCTGCGCCGTCCAGACGGATCGTCTCTCCAATGGTCCGCGGATCGGAGCCGAAGCGGTTGCGCCACAGTGTCTCACTAAGAAGGGCCACTTTGTCTTGGCCCTGCTTCCCCTCCGCCGGCAAAAATGCCCGGCCCGCGGCTGGCTGGAGTCCTAACATCGAAAAAAGCCCGGTCGTGACGCGCGTGACGGTTACACGGGACGGCTCTGCAGCTCCGGTCAGGTTTGCACCGGACGTCCCGCCGAAAGCGGCGATTTGCTCGAAAACGTGATCGCGATCTTTCCAAGCAGGAAAGTCCGCGCTGATCACCGTTGAGGGGCCAAACGCAAAATGCTCCGTGGCCCACACCAGTCTTCCCGGATCCTTAAACGGCAAAGGCCGCAGCAAGACGGCATCAACCACGCTGAAAATCGCTGTGTTGGCGCCAATGGCGAGGGCGAGCGTTAGTATGGCGACAGCGGCGAAGCCCGAACTCTTGGCCAGCATCCGCAGACCAAAGTGAACGTCCTGCCGGAGGTGATCCCACCAAAGCCAGCGGCCGGATTCATAAAAGCGCTCCTCGGCGTGCATCACGTTGCCGAAGGCGCGGCGCGCGGCGGCTCGCGCCTCCTGCTCACTCAAGCCTTGTTCTTTCAAACGCTCGATTTCAAGCTGCAGATGGGCCTCAATTTCGGCATTGAAGTCGCTTACCGGCCGCTTGCGTCCGAACATGGCTTAACCCTCCTTCGCCTCCGGCCCGAGAATCCGTCCGATGGCGGTCGAGAGCCGCCTCCAACGCGTACTCTCTTTGACAAGCTGTTTTCGCCCAGCCTGGGTCAAGGTGTAGAACCGGGCTTTCCGGTTATTTGCCGAAGTGCCCCAGCGAGCGGCAATCCACCCTTGCGCTTCCAGCCGCTGGAGGGCGGGATAGAGCGCTCCGTGTTCCACGAGCAGCGCATCTTCCGATGTTTGTTGAATGGCCCGCGCGATGCCTTGCCCGTGCTGCGGGCCGAATACCAGCGTGCGCAAGATGAGCAGGTCCAGCGTGCCTTGGAGCAGTGCCAGCCGTTCTCTTTCCTCTCGGGTAGACATACGACCCAAGCCTACGCGCCTTCAGGTAACTTGTCAACCCAACGGCGTCTAGCGCTTAGGAAATGACTGTGGATTGTTCTGAATAACGATGCGCTCGCCGTAACGCGACGCGCCAGATTGCATCGTATACTTCTGCTCTCACGATAGGAGCGAAAAACATGGCTAAATATGTGATTCAAAGCAAGCGTGGTGCGCCCCCGCGCGGAGCGTACTCCCAGGGATGGCGAGCAGGAGATTTCATCTTCGTCACAGGAACGGGACCGCTCGATCCGTCCACCGGGAATCTTGTGGGCGATACCATTGAGCGCCAGACCGCGCAGACAATCGACAACATCTCCGCCATTCTTGAAGCCGACGGCGCTTCGCTTCACGACGTGGTAAAAGTCAACGTCCACCTCAGCGACACAAGTCTTTTCTCCCGCTACAACTCCGTTTATGCAGAGCGCTTTTCGCAGCCGTATCCCGTGCGCACAACGGTTGGCAGCGATCTGGGCCACACGCCGGGAATGCTGATCGAAATCGACTGCATCGCGTACAAAGCGGCAAAAACGGGCAAGACGAAACCGCGCTCTTCAAAGAAAAACGTGGCGCGCCGAAGAAAGTAGAAAACAGTTTTTCTAGCCCTTGACGTAAACCGACTGATCTTTAGGCTGGAGCAGCGGCGCCTCGCGCCCGCGCGCCGAAACTTTTTCTACTGCCTGGACTTCGCCGTCTCGTACCAGCAACGCACAATCAAAATTGTTGACCGTGGGGCAAACGTGCCGGGGCAAGAGATAAAGCGCTTCCCCCACCTGCGGCCCCGCGGCGCTTCCCTGTAACGCCATGGGCAGATGCTCTTCGCTAGGCGCGAGCGGAGTCAGTTCCGAATGCCCAACAACGACGCACGTTGGAACACCTGCGTCCGCTGACACGGCTTTGTGTCCGGCATCGCAAGTGACGATTCCCGCGCGCGGCCGGCTAACCACGCGCGTCAACACGAGGACCGCCGGCCGATAGCCGTACTCACTCGGGAGCTGCGACAGGCTGGTCGCATCACAATAAACCACGGTTCCGGGAGAGACGCGGTGGAGGAAGCTTCCATCGCGAAAGCCTTGGAAAGCTAGCGAACACGGGAACGTCGGAGTTCCTGCCGTGATTACCTCCGGCACACGCACGCCGCCGCGCTCGAGGGCGTTCACAATTTTCAGTAAGCGTTCGTAGCCGGCATGCGCCCCTGCGACCCTTTCGGACATTTCCAACCCGCCAAGGTGCCCGTCGTAATAGTGCAGGCCGCGGAACTCCAATCCGAGACCGGCAATCGCGCGCGCCAGTTGGACAACCATGTCGCAGTGAGTCTGCTCGATGCCGGTGCGATCCATGCCGGGATTGATGTCGAGGAAAACTCCCACTCGGCTGCCGCGCCATTGCCGCACTTGTTCTTCGTTTTCGGCGAGGGCAGAAATGCGCACGCCCGGAAATTGATCGGAGATTTCGCGCACGCGGAGCGCATTTGCGCCTATCGCTGGATAAGCAAAGAGCACGTCTCCGGCGCCGCTGCGGCAAGCCACAAGAAGTTCGAGTGTGGTGGCGCATTTGAAATTGCGGATGCCGCGTTCCGCCAAAATGTCCAGTGTAAAGCCCAGCTTGGCGGTCTTGATGTGTGCACGCAAGCGATTCGCGTCGCCGCCCAAGAGATCCAGGATGCGCTCGATGTTGGTGACAAGAATCTCCGGATACAGCACGAGAGCCGGCGTCAGCAATTCTTCAATGGAGGAAACGCAGTAGTGCGGATCCCAGGGGAATTCACTCAGCATGGATTTTTGCGCACCCATTTCGGGTTCGATGATAGCGCGTAAAAGAAGCTCGGGGCCATAGAACATCGAGTTCACCTTTGTCCCGGCGCTGGTGCTAGGCGCCGTTGGCGCCGTTGGTGTCCGTTGGTTGACCACCCTGGTCCCTGATAGTAGGCTCTGTCATCCTTCGTGCACGCGACGAGTCCAAATCCAAACAATCCACCCGAGCGATCGGACCTGGTCCGGGGCCTGGGTCTGTGGGCGGCAACCGCAATCGTGATTAGCGACACGATCGGCTCGGGTATTTTTTTAGTTAGCAGCGATATGGCCCGAGCCGTTGGCTCGGCTAGGCTGGTTTTTGCGGCGTGGATTATCGGCGGACTCATCGTGCTGTGTGGCGCTTTCTGCTACGCCGAACTGGGCGCGGCATTCCCAGGAGCCGGGGGCCCTTACGTTTACCTTACCCGCGGCCTCGGGCCGTTGTGGGGATTTCTCTTTGGTTGGATGAGTTCGTTCCTCGATCGCCCTGTGGCGATGGCCACACTGGCGGCCGGATTCCTACGCTTCCTTGGATTCCTGTTCCCGGTTGTGACCACTCCCCTGTTTACTGGCCATGTCGGAAGATACGACTTTACCTTCACCGCGGCCCAGCCGCTCGCAGCGTTCGTGGTGGTGGCTGTCACCGCCATCAATCTCCTGAGCGTGCGCTTGGGAGGAGCTATCCAGGTGCTGCTGACGTTCCTGAAGATTGGCACGATAGTGACAATTGTGCTTGCAGGCGTGCTATGGGGAAAACCGCATGCGATGGAAGCCGCGCCCCAAGTCAGCCACCTAGGTCTCGGAACGATCAGCGGCTTGCTAGCCGCCTTGGTTCCGGCCATGTGGGCTTACAACGGCTTCAACGATCTCGGCGACGTTGGTGAAGAAATTGTCCACCCTCAGAAGAATATTCCGCGAGCGATTATCCTAGGCCTGCTCACAGTGGGCGGCCTGTACCTGCTGGCGAACGTTGTTTACTTCCGTATCCTGCCATTCGCGGAGATAGCGCAATCGCAACACGTCGCATCGGATGTAGTGCAGTCGTTCGCCGGCTCTCGCGGGGCAGCTTGGCTGACGGTAGCCATGGCCATCTCCGCCCTCGGAGCGCTCCACGTCGTGGTCCTAACAGGGGCTCGCATTCCGTACGCCATGGCTCGTGACGGCGTCTTCTTCCCATTCGCCAAGCGCATCCATCCTTCTTTTCGCACGCCCAGCGGCGCTCTAATCTTCCTTGGTTCTGTCGCCGCGTTGCTGGCCCTTAGCGGAACGTACGAGGAGCTCTATTCGCTGTTCGTCTTTGCCGCCTGGATATTCTTCGCCTTGACGGCGTTGGCCCTGTTTCGCTTACGCAGAAACGAACCCAACCTGTCCCGGCCGTACCGCGCATGGGGCCATCCCTGGACGACGCTCATCTTCCTAGGCGCAGCCATAGCCCTCACTGTCAATTTGTGGATGGTGCGGCCGGTACGCTCGTCTATAGGCTTGGCGGTAATTCTGGGAGGCGTTCCGCTATTCTACCGCTGGCGCAGGCAACCCCGCGCGTCCATCGGATGACTTGGCGGCTCGGTTTGTGCGATTCTTTGTGCTCATTTTGGTTTGAGGGCGGAGAACGATGCTGAAAAAGTTCAAGGATTTGTCGGAAAAAGAGATTCTGGCGATTGCCATTGCTGCGGAAGAGGAAGACGGCCGGATCTATGGGGAGTTCGCAGATGCGCTGCGCGACGAGTATCCCTCAACGGCGCAGATGTTCGAAGAAATGCGTCAGGAAGAAGTGGGACACCGCGACCGTTTGTTTGCGATGTTCCGTCAGCGCTTCGGCGATCACATTCCGCTGATCCGCCGCGAAAACGTGAAGGGCTTCTTGACGCGCAAACCAGTGTGGCTGGTGCGGCCGCTGGGCGTGAAAGTGGCCCGCAAGCAAGCGGAATTGATGGAACTGGAAGCCAGCCGCTTCTACGCGCGGGCAGCCAGCCGCACGACGGACGTGTCCACGCGGGAATTGCTCAACAAGCTTGCGGATGAGGAACGAAAACACGAGCGGGCGGCAGGCGAGCTGGAAGAAAAACATCTCCACGCCAGCGCGAAAGCCCAGGAAGATGAATCGCACCGCAAATTGTTCCTATTGCAAGTGGTGCAGCCGGGGCTGGCAGGATTGATGGATGGATCGGTATCGACGCTGGCGCCGTTGTTTGCCGCGGCATTTGCTACGAAACACAGCTCCGACGCGTTCCTGGTGGGACTTGCCGCATCGATCGGGGCTGGCATCTCGATGGCTTTTTCGGAAGGGCTTTCCGATGACGGATCGCTGACGGGTCGCGGCTCGCCATGGCTGCGCGGCGGCGTGACCGGCTTGATGACCACTGCAGGCGGTATCGGGCATACGTTGCCGTTTCTGATCAGCAGCTTTCATGTCGCGACACTAGTGGCAATTATCGTCGTCGCCGTGGAGCTCGGAGTGATCAGCTACATCCGTCACCGTTACATGGACACTCCGTTCCTACAGGCGTCGTTCCAGGTGATTGTGGGCGGCGTTTTGGTTTTCTTGACGGGATGGCTGATCGGCAGCGCGTGAGCTAAGACGATTTTCTTCTGAGCCGGCGGCAGCGCGCCAGATAATTTTCTCGAAGGCTGACGGAAGCGCGAAACGTGGTCATTTCAACTAGAGAGTAAAACGAGGCCTCCGCATCAATAAAGCCTCGCTTTCCTGCGGCAAGGAGCACGCCGAGCGTTCCAGTGACAGGCAGGCCGCGGCGTTTTGCTTCCAAGCGGCCTCTTTGTTCATCAATCAACAGAAGATCTGCTTGCTCTTCTTCTGCGAGCTGAATTGCCTCTCGCTCGCCCGGATCGAGCATGCTTAACGACGAATCTACCGGAGCCTTGACAAAATGCACGCGCATCCAATCCGGCGGCTCGGAAGTCCACGAACGTATGGAAGCAGGAGCGTTAGGATGGCGGAGCTCCTCGAAGACACCGGAGGGGACGAGAACGACCTCGTATAGGCGTGCGAGTGCGCCCTCGCAGCTAATTTGAATGAGATAGTTTAGCGGTAAAGCATCCGCGACAACGATCATGCCTGGCGGCGGTCCTTGCGAGAGGCTTCCAGCTTTCGCAAGGTTTCCATATCGTCATCGAGATCCCCGACGGAATAAGCGTGGTCATCGATACCGCGTTCTTTCAGGAAGCGTTCAAATTCAAAGCGCGAGCCGAACTCCAACAGTTGAGCAGCCTGAAAGGCAGTTAACGTGCCGGCACGGAACCCGGCAATCGCCAAAGCTTCCAGGGCTTCGCGTGCTGGATTAGGACGCTGGATCAAGTCGTTGGGTAATTCGACCGTGATCTGCATGCCGGATCTCCCATCAATCTTCACTCAAGGCTAACATGAAAATTCCTCGCGCAGGGAATTCTACGCTTCACCAAACGCGGTGGGCAGTTCTTGCGTCAAGACTGCTTCAAAAATCTGGCGTACACGGCGCACCTGTTAGTCGGAGTGGGCGGCAGCGGGAGCAGCCTCAGGGGCGCGGCTGAAGGTGCGGCGGAGCCAGGATTGCAAGCGGTCCATATAAATGTAGACGACAGGCGTCGTGAAGAGCGTTAGCATCTGGCTGAGGATGAGTCCGCCGACGATGGTAATGCCCAAGGGGCGGCGAAGTTCGGAGCCGACGCCAGTGCCCAACGCCAGAGGCATAGCGCCAAGAAGCGCAGCCATCGTCGTCATTAGAATTGGCCGGAAGCGCAGCAGACAAGCTTTGTAGATGGCTTCGACGGGCGAAGATCCTTCTTCCCTTTCCACCTGAACGGCAAAGTCAATCATAAGAATGGCGTTTTTCTTGACGATACCGATCAAAAGGATGATGCCGATGAGTGCGATGATGTTCAGGTCCGACTTGATGAACTGGATCGCGAGGAGCGCACCGATTCCGGCAGAAGGAATCGTGGAGAGGATGGTGATCGGATGGATGAAGCTCTCATAGAGGATTCCAAGCACGATGTAAACGGCGGCGAGCGCCGTGATGATCAAGACTGGCTGATTGGAAAGTGAATCCTGAAAGGCTTGCGCCGTGCCTTGGAACGTGGCGTGAACAGTAGAGGGAACTTTGAGCTCGCGGCGGGCCTGCTCGATGTGATCGACGGCGGGGCCGAGAGAAGCGCCGGGAGCCAGATTGAAGGAAAGAGTAATCGCCGGGAAGATGCCCTGGTGATTGACAGAGAGCGCGGTGTTCGACGGCTCGTAGTGGGCAAAGGCGCTTAGAGGAACGAGCTTGCCGGATTTCGAGGGCACATAAATGGACTTGACCGCTTCGGGACTCTGCTGAAACTCCGGAGCGACTTCCATCACCACGTGATACTGGTTCAGGCCTTTGTAAATGTTGGAGACCTGGCGCTGGCCGAAGGCGTCGCCAAGAGTATTGTCGATGTCCTGTACGGCAACGCCGAGGCGGCCGGCCGTATCGCGGTCAATGACGATGGAGCTTTGCAGTCCATGCATTTGCTGGTCGGAGTTGACGTCGCGCAGCTCAGGAATTTTTTGGAGGCGCTGCATGATGATGGGCGCCCAATGAGTGAGGTCGCTGAGATTATCCGCTTGAAGCGTGTACTGGTATTGCGCGCCGCCGAAACGGCCTCCAACGTTGAGGTCCTGAACAGCCTGCAAGTACAACGCGGCGCCAGGAATCCTGGCAGTCTTCGTACGAATGCGCGCAATGACTTGATCAATGCTTAGCTTGCGCTCGCTGAGCGGCTTGAGCTGGCCGAACATGCGCGCGGTGCTGCCCCCGCTGCCCCCACCGGTGAAGGATGTAACCGTGTCGACCGCGGGATCCTGCAAAACGATGTCGGTGAATTGACGCATCTTCTGCGACATGGCTGTGAAGGAAAGATCCTGATCGCCTTGGATGAGCCCATTGAAGCGGCCG
>DASQYT010000386.1:0-3234 GCA_035639075.1 Candidatus Elarobacter sp. | reverse complement strand
CGAGCCTGAAACGCCATCGCGTCGGCAAGCTTGGCGCGCAAGGGATCTCGGGCGTGCTTCTGGTCAAACTCGGTCAGCGTGCGATTGAGCATGGACTTGCCAATGATCAATTCGCCGACAAGATTCATGACCGCATCGATGCGCGTGGCATCGACCCGAAGCGTACTTTCGGCAACGGTGGTTGCAGCAGAACCGGGAGCACTGGGACTGATTGCAGCTGAGGCGCCTTCGGTGGCATCGGCGGTGCCAGCAGCTAGTTTCGCCGCCTGCGCCTCCAATACGTCGCCGAGCAATTCATGTTCCGGAGTTTCGGCGGTCTCCGCGCGTTCGAGACGCACATCGGAAACAATCGAAGGAATGCGGCAGCGCTGAAGAAGCCGTTCCTCCGGCTGGAGGCTTGCCAAGGCAGCTTCGACGATTTCCACTGTGGCAGCGGCTACATTGTCTTCCGGCCGCAAGGCGATGACTGTACCGCTGCCGTGAAGAACGTTTCGAATGAGCTGGAAAGCGGCGGCACGCATCAAGCTGTTGGGATCGATGCGAAGAGCGACGTTGTAGACAGTTTCGCCGCGGTGCACGGCTTCCGAAATCATGAGCTGCTCGTATTCCGTCCAGGCAAATTGCGCGGGCAATTGAAGGGGCGCAGGGTCCGCCGGCTTCGCGGAAGCAGGCCCCTCGAGCAATTTGCGAATCATGGCGTGGAGCACCGGCACCGCGGGCGGTTCGGTCTTCCGCTGAAAGGCGGCGAGCATAGAGCCAAAACTATCCGCCGCGGTGAGGACCAACTGCGCGAGATCCGCCCCAGGAGCCTGCGCAATCTCCGGAGTAAGCACATCCTCGAGTTCGTGCGCCAGCTCACTCAGCTTGTTGAATCCGCAAGCTGCGGAATCGCCTTTCAAAGTGTGGATGGCACGACGAATCCGGCGAATGACTTCCTCATCCGAGGGACGAGCTTCGAGCTCCAGGCCCGCTTCGTTGAGGGACTGGAGGATCTCATTGGCGCTCTCAAAGAAGAGAGCGCGCAACTCGCCGCCACGATCGTCGCGGGAACGACTCACGTGGTGACCTCGTTCCGCTGGTAGGCGGTGCCGTTGTTCTCGTGAACCATGCGAAACTTCTGGGACAAGCCAAACAAACTTTCCGCATGCCCAACAAAGAGGTATCCGCTGGGATTCAAACAGTGCCAAAACTTTTCGATCAAGCGCTTTTGCTCGGCTTCGTCGAAATAAATCATGACATTGCGACAGAGGATGATGTCGTTACGGCGAGGCAAGAACTCCGTTTTCAGGTTGTGAAAGTCGAACTGCACGAGTTCCTTTAATTGCGGCTTGACCTTGTATTTATCGCCAGCCTTTTCGAAATAGCGAAGCCGGCAGGTGTAATCCACAGGTTCCATCTGCTGCTCGGTGTACAAACCTTCCTGGCCAACTCGGAGACTGGCATAGCTGATGTCCGAAGCAACGATTTCCACCTTCCATGGCGGAGGAATGAGGGGCTTGGGCGACGGCATATCGAATGGGAGCGGATTCCGCAGGTAGTAATATGCGAGCGCATCGCCGATCAAAATGGCGACGGTGTAAGGCTCCTGCCCGGCGGAGCAGCCAGCGCTCCAAACGCGCAACGTGTAGTCGCGGCGCTCTTGCTTGCGGCGCAGAATATCCTCGAGAACAGATTTTTGAAGGAGATCGAGCTGCGGACGATTGCGAAAGAAACTCGTTTCGTTAACAGTGAGATTCTCGAGAAGCAGCGCCAGTTCAGCGCGTCCTTCTCTGCTGGTGAGCAAGCGGTAGTACGCATAGAAGGAGTCGAGCTGACAGGCTTTCAGACGGCGTTGCAGGCGGTCCTTGAGGAAGTGCGAGCGGCGTTCATCAAAAAACATGCCGCATTCCTGATAGACCAGCGTCTGGAGGAGCTTCAGCTCTGCTTCGGTGAGTTGGACTTGGGCAGTAATCGTTCCCATCGTGTTTTCGTGAGGCGGTTCCCAAAGTCCGGCCCTTAGCTGCAAGCCGGAAATAGCATTACCTTGCAGTAGCGACGGGTTCCGCGGCCTCCTCGAGTCGTTTGAACTCCGGGCGATGCAACAGTTTCGAGATGTCCAGGAGAATAATGAGGCGTCCCTTCAGTTTGCCGACGCCAGTGACGTATCCGGATTCGCCTTCCGCAAAGACACTGCCCGGGGCTTCGATCTCGGAGGGCGGAATCTTCAGGACTTCCGAAGCCGCGTTGACGATAAGTCCGATCAGCTTGTTGTCGAGTTCGACGACTAGAATGCGGTTTTTCTTATCGGGCTGAATTTCGGTTTGTCCGAACCGCTTACGAAGATCCATCACGGGGATGATTTTCCCGCGAAGGTTGATGACGCCTTCGATCAAATCGGGAGCGCTAGGGACCGAGGTAATCTCCGGCACACGCACAATTTCGCGCACGGCTGCGATGCGGACGCCGTACGTTTCATTGCCAATGCGAAAACCGACGACTTGAAGATCTTTTTCCATCGAGAGGTCTCCGGCCCTCTAGGAACGAACCAGTTCAGCGTATTCGTCTTCGTGCGAACGGTCCGACTCACCGCCACGACGCTTACTGCCATAGGATTCGCCACGGCGCGGACGCTGCTGGTTGGCGCGATCGAGAACAAAGCGGTCCATGCTGTCGAGCAAATTGCGCGAGAGCTTGAGCATCTGTTCAGCGGCGGCGGAAAGCTCCGTGGAACTGGAAGCGGATTGCTGGACCAGTTCGCGCATTTTGTCCATGGCGCGGACAACGGCCTGTGCGCCGGAAGCCTGTTCCTCGACGGCGGAATTGATTTCCTGGGTAATTTCCGTGAGGCGGCTGGTGGCTTTGGCAATTTGCGAGGAACCGACAGACTGCTCGTTGGTGGCGGCGCCGATTTCCTGAGAGAATTTGTACACTTCGGTGACGACGTTGGAAATCTTGTGCAACGCGGAACCGAGATCGTTGCCAAGCGTGAGGCCTTCCTCGACGATGCGGGTGCTACGCTCCATGTTTTCGACGGCCTGACGGGCTTCGCGCTGAATGCTTTGAATCAGGTCGGCAATTTCCTTGGTGGATTGCGTGGATTTTTCGGCGAGCTTACGGACTTCATCAGCGACGACGGCGAAACCGAGGCCGTGTTCACCGGCGCGAGCGGCTTCGATGGCGGCGTTGAGCGCAAGCAGGTTGGTCTGTTCGGCGAGGTCATCGATAACTTCGATGATCTTGCCAATGTCATCGGCG
>DASQYT010000385.1:0-3118 GCA_035639075.1 Candidatus Elarobacter sp. | reverse complement strand
TGCAGATCACGCTGGAAATCGGCGTCTTCGCACTGGTCACGGCGCTCATTGGTCGTCTCGGAGCTGTTTCTCTGGCGGGCCACCAGATCGCTCTGAACACTGTCTCATTCACCTACATGGTGCCGCTCGGCATCTCCTCGGCAGCTGCCGTGCGTGTCGGCCAGGCGATTGGCCGGAGGGATCCTTCCGGCGCCGCCTCCGCGGGCGGTAGCGCCATTTTCTTCGGCGCAGGTTTCATGACTCTTGCGGGCATCGTTCTGTTGCTATTTCCACAAGCAATCGCGCGCGTCTACACTCCGGACCTTGTTGTGATCAAGAATACGGTGACCCTGCTGGCTGCCGGCGCGGCTTTCCAACTTTTCGACGGCATCCAGACCGTCGCCACCGGCGCTCTCCGCGGAGCGGGCGACACGCGCACGCCAATGTTCTGCCACTTCATTGCCTATTGGATTATTGGTCTTCCGCTGGGCGCCTGGCTGTGCTTTCAGCGCGGATGGGGCGCTTTCGGCCTGTGGGCCGGCCTGAGCCTGGCGCTCATTTTGATCGGTATCGTCTTGCTTTTCGCCTGGCGGCGCACAGTCCGTCGCTTAGTACACGCTGGCTAACTCAAGCTGGCGGGAACATCACTTCAGGATGGAAGATCGCGCGGTTGGCTCTTACATCTTGTAGCGGCCGAGGTCCTCGTCGGAAAGTCCATCGAGCCACGTGCGGAGTTGCTCGCTGGTGTTGCGCTCGGAGAATGCGCTCGATATTTTGGAGTTTTTGAGGACGGCTTCATCCACGAAGATGGGGCAGTCCATACGCAGCGCCAGAGCCAGCGCGTCGCTTGGCCGCGAGTCGATCGTCATCATTTGCCCTTCGCGCTCGACCCAGATCAGCGCGTAAAACGTATCGTCCTTCAGATCATTCACGACGATTTTCTGCACGCGCACTTCAAGTCCTAGCAGAACATTCTTTAATAGGTCATGAGTCATCGGCCGGGGAGTTTGCACTTTCTCGATTTCCAGCGCGATGGCGTTCGCTTCGTAAACGCCTACCCAGATTGGCAGGATCGCCTGCCCCTGCACGTCCTTCAGCACCACGATGGGCATGTTCGTGACGGGATCCATCATCAGGCCGCGGATTTTCATCTCCACTTCCATCGATGCCTCCCTCCGCTAGGTGACGTGCTCTCCCGCCAAACCGTTCGGCGTCGCTCCCGTAACTCGCACCTGCACGTAGGTTCCCAGAAGCTCTCTCTCTTGTGAAGCGAAATTTATCATTCGGTGCGAAGTGCTATACCCCGTCCACTGATTCTCGCGCCGCGATTTTCCACTGACGAGAACTTCGAAACACTCTCCTGCCAGGCGAGCGTGCTTGGCAGCTTGAATTTCACGCTGGCGGTCTTGCAGAATCGCAAGCCTCCGGCCTTTTTCCTCTTCCGAAATCGAATCACTCATCGAAAGCGAAGGGGTATTCGGCCTGGGCGAGTACTTGAACGAAAACATGCTGTCGTACTGCACTTCCTCCAATAAACTGAGGGTCTCCGCGAACTCGGATTCTGTCTCGCCCGGAAATCCCACAATAATGTCCGTGGTGATGGTGATCGGCTTGCTCGCCCCGCGTATCAGGGCGATCTTTTCCAAATATTCTTCGCGCGAATACGTCCGCTGCATTGCGCGCAGCACACTCGTCGAACCGGACTGTACCGGCAAATGAACGTGGTCGCAGATCTTCGGCTGCTGCTCGATGGCTTCCACAATGTCAGGCGTGAAATCACTTGGGTGTGACGTGGTGAACCGCACGCGCCGAATTCCCTGCACATCCGCCACGGCCAGGAGCAATTCTGAAAAACGCATCTTGCGCGGTGTCGGATCGGCGTACGAATTCACCGTTTGTCCGAGAAGCTGAACCTCCGAATAGCCGAGGTCAGCAACTTGCTTCACTTCCCTGAGAATGGAATCGCTCGCGCGGCTGCGCTCCGGACCGCGCGTGAAAGGCACTACGCAGTATGAGCACGCCTTATCGCAGCCCTCGATAATTGTCAGGTAGGCTCGCCAGGGATTGTCCCGTCGCGTCATCTCCGTCTCAAAAGTCTCGTCGGTGTCCGTATCCAGCCCGGTGACGCGCTGATTCCCCGCTTCCAGTTTCGCGAGCATCTCCGGCAGCTTGCGGTAACTTGCCGAACCGCAAACCAAACTCACCCACGGTGCGCGCTTGAATATCTCTTCGCCTTCCTGTTGCGCCACGCAACCCAGCACTCCGATGACCTTGCCTTCGCTCTGCTTTTCCCTGAATTCACCGAGCCGCGAAAAAACTTTCTGCGCCGCTTTCTCGCGAATGCTGCATGTGTTGTATAGGATTAGCGAAGCTGCCTCCGGCGTCTCCACCTGTTGGTAGCCGCGCGAGAGCAGCAGGCCCGCGACCTTTTCGGAATCGTGGTCGTTCATCTGGCAGCCAAACGTCTCGAGGAAGAATGCTCCCCGCTGCCCTGCGACCACGGCCACACCGGGAAATACCTCGGAATAAGACGTCTGCCCTGTCAGTCTTTCCAATTCGATGTCGAACGGTTTGCCCATGCCCAATTCGCAGTTTAACATACCTGCTTTATTCTGTCGGGCGGCGCTTTGCTTTCGAATTTCGCCGTCTCGCAGTAAAGTGGATTTGGAGGAGCATCAATGAAACTGGTCTGCGCTATTTTTGCTACGTTCTCGTTTGCACTGCTGTTGAGCTCGGCCCCCGTTGCGGCCCAGGACGTCCCGAAAGATTATCAAGAAGTTCTCACGTTCCTCGGCCGCAGCGGCGATTTCAAAGCCAAAGTGTTGAAAGTCAACGTCCCTCGAAATGACCTCAAGGTGACCATCGCCGGGCAATCCACCCCGACGCCTTTCGGCTTCGGCGGCTGGGTGGCAATGACCAAAGGCGGGGGTGGCGGCGAAGTCCTCATGGGCGATCTCGTCCTGACGCAAGACGAAGTCAATCCGGTCATGTCCGCCCTGCTTGAACACGGCATCGAAGTCACCGCGCTCCACAACCATTTCTTCTTCGAAGAGCCTCGCCTCTTCTACATGCATGTTCACGGGCACGGCGAGACCATGAATTTGGCGCACTCCATCAAGCCCGCCCTGGACCTCATTCC
>DASQYT010000384.1:0-2330 GCA_035639075.1 Candidatus Elarobacter sp. | reverse complement strand
GGATGCTCATCTGGATCCTTGAAGTAGAAGGCCGAAATACCGGCTGCGTTCTTGTTCCAGTCCGGAAGTCGCTGCGGCCCTGATGACGCATGTTGCACTTTCGCTTGACGCAGCCGAGCGTAGGCTTTATCCATGTCGCTGACGATGATCGCTATATGCTGAAACCAACGATCGTTGCTACGGGAATCAACGGGGATCGGCCGTCCTTTTGGCACCAGGTATTCCGCAAGCTCGATGAACTCGTCGCCGAGCCGCATTCTTACCACCCGCATTCGCAACCCGAACACACCTTCCAGATGCTCGTAGTTTTCGCCAGCGACTTCAGTGTCGGATACCTTCTCGAACGTTAGCACCTTGGAATAAAAATCCACTGCGCGATCCATGTCGGAGACCGTGATTCCAATAGCGTCTACGCCCTGGACGAGCGGGTCGCGTTGTGCGGAGGAATGGCTGGCAAATGCCAGTAAGGCAAGAAATAAGGCGGCATGAATTCCGCGCTGACAGGTTCGAATTATGCGTTTCGAGGACATTCAGTTTCTCCCCGCTCTGCGAGGATTGCGATTTCCCTCAGCGGCCGAAAACCGCAAACCGACAGCAGATTCCTCACCGCTAAAGCGGTTCCGAATGACAAACAAAAAGGGTTTAGCGGGACCAGTAAACCCACGGCCTTCCCAAATAGCTTTCAAACCAGACCTTATGCGCAGCCTGTGGAAGCCGTGCCCTATCACGAAACTCTACTAGTCTGCAGTGCTAACCAGTTCCTGGTTTCGTGACTGTCTGGCACTTGTTGCGCCTAGGCGGTCCAGCAAGTGATCGCCCACGCGCAGGGCATTCGCCATGATGGTCAGCGCCGGGTTTACGGCTGCGCTCGACGGGAAGAAGCTTCCGTCCACGACATAAAGATTGTCGAGGTCGTGGGCTTTGCAATTCGCATCCAGCACCGAGGTCTTCGGGTCATTTCCAAAGCGAATCGTTCCGTTCTGATGAGCAACTCCGGCGAGTGGGATCTTCTGTCCGACGTAAAGGTTGCGCGCGAACAATCCCTGGTGGCATTCGTGGCCATGAATTGAGCAGTTGGTCTGTTTCATGGCCTGCTTGAGCTTTGCTTGAAGCCGTTCATGTGCCTCCAGGTTGTTCGGCGTGTAAGTCAGAACGATCTTCCCGTCGCGGTCAATGGTTACCCGATTATTCGGATCGGGCAGATCTTCCGAGGTGAGCCAAAAATCGAGCGAGTGCTTTGCCATCAACTCCAGAGTGAAATTCGGGGCGAGCGCCGGCGCGCCCGCTTTCAGTGTGATTGCGTCCAGCTTCCCGACGAACGAGATGTGCCCCATCGGGTACTCGAAGTCTTTCGAGCCGAAGTAAAAGTCATTCACCCCCAAGGTCTTCTGGAAAATTGTGGGATTCGGACACTTGGAGATCGCCATCATCACTGAATTTGTATGTCCCATGTAATGGCGTCCCACGACGTCCGAGCTATTGGCCAACCCACGCGGGTGCTTGTCATCGGCCGAGCGCAACAGAAGCGCGGCGGAGTTGATGGCGCCGCAAGAGACGACAACCAGATTTGCAGAATAGGTCTCCAGGCTGCCGTTGCGCTCCACGACCACACTCTTCACCTCACGACCCGTCGCATCGGTCTCCAGCCGCTTCACTAGCGAATTTGTCAGCAAAGTTACGTTGGGATATTTGATCGCTTCATCCACGCACACAACCTGTGCATCGGATTTAGCGCCGACGAGACACGAGAACCCGTCGCAGGTGTTGCAGCGAATGCAGCGACTCTTCTGAGGATTCTTCTCGTCGAGCATGACCCCAACCGGAACGTGGAAGGGCTTCAGGCCGGAGCGCGCAAAGTCATCGGACAATTGCTGAATACGTGGCTCGTGGCTCACAGCCGGCCAGGGATATGGGGAGTTGGCCGGCGGTTCCGTTGGATCCTCGCCGCGATTGCCGTGCACCTGATAGAGATTCTCGGCCTGAGTGTAGTACGGCTCCAGGTCGTCATAGCTGATCGGCCACGCCGGAGAGATTCCGCCGTGGTGTCGTAGCTCACCGAAATCTTCTTTGCGCAACCGGAACAGCGCGGCGCCATAAAACTTCGTATTGCCGCCCACGTAGTAATTTGTGTGGGGGTGAAGTTCTTTGCCGTCCTTATCAAGCCAGGATTCCTTAGTGTTGTAGTGGGCGTCCACGTTGACGACCTGCGGATCCCAATTTGCTTTCTCACGGGGAACATAGTCGCCGCGCTCGAGTATCAGGATGCGCTTACCGGACGGGGCAAGGTGATATGCAAGCGTGCCGCCGCCCGCGCCGGTTCCGATGATGAT
>DASQYT010000383.1:0-4717 GCA_035639075.1 Candidatus Elarobacter sp. | reverse complement strand
CTGCCCACCCTCCTCTCAGGCACGATTTGGAATTTCCTAACACTCGCCGGATTCGCGGGACTGCGGCACAATCATCTCGATGATGCTCCTTGCCGATACCCTTTGGATTGTCGACCAGGCGAAGATTCTGGGATTCGACCTCTGTGGCGTAGTGCGCGCGGAAAAATTTCCCGAACTCGAGCAAATGCCCGACTGGCTTGCCCGAGGCTACGCCGGTGAGATGAAGTACCTCGCCGATCCACGCCGAAGCGATCCCCAAAAAGCAATGCCGGGAATCCGGAGTGTCATCGTCTGCTTGCTCAACTACAACACGGAGCGGCCGCTCTCCTCCGATCCTGCCTTGCCAATCGATTACAGCAAGCCATGTGGGTGGATTTCCCGTTATGCCTGGGGCGATGACTACCACGATGTGTTGCGCCAGAGGCTGGACGCGCTCGTGGAATCCTTGCGAGAACGCTTTACGGAGCCATTCGAGGCACGAGCTTACGTGGACACGGGGCCGGTTCAGGAGCGTGTGCTCGCGAAATATGCCGGTTTGGGATGGCTCGGAAAAAACACGCTACTGTTGAATCAGATGCTCGGCTCGTTCTTTTTTCTCGGTGTCATACTCACCACTCTCGATCTCGAACCGACGCTCGGAGAGAATGAGTTACCTCCGCCGGACTTGTGCGGAAGCTGCCGGCGTTGCCTGGACGCTTGCCCCACGCAGGCCTTCGTCGAACCCTACGTCATGGATGCGCGAAAGTGCATTTCTTATCTGACCATCGAACTGAGACGCTCCATCCCTGAAGAGTTCCGCGAGCCGATGGGAAATCACGTTTTCGGCTGTGATATCTGCCAGGATGTTTGTCCGTGGAATCGGCGCGCCCCGATTGTCACCATTCCGCAGTTCCAGCCGAGAGTTTTTCCCGCGCGCGAAGAAAATCGCGGAACGTCTCTGCCGCCGCAAGAGGAATCGCTCTACCTTCCGAGACTGGAGTGGCTCCTCGGGCTGAGCGAAGTTGACTTTCGCGAACTGTTTCGCGGAAGCGCCGTCAAACGTGCCAAATGGCGAGGACTGATCCGCAACGCGTGCATGGCGCTTGGGAATTCCGGTTTGCGGCCAGGCATGACGGATCACGGCCGCATTCGATCTCTTGTGGAGCGGCTGACGGCTTCCGAGGATCAGGTCGTGGCGGAATCTGCCCGTTGGGCGCTTTCGCGCATCCAATAAGAGTGCAAGGGAAAAGTTGCGAGAGCGACTGGTAGCGGTATAATCCCACCGGCAGGTCGATTCGCCCTCCGCACTGCTGAGGTTCCCGTGAATCGCCGTAATTTTTTGTTGAATACGGGTATCGTTGGCGCTGGATTGCTTGGGGCAGGACACGCTGCACCTGGTCTTTTGCGCGCTGGCACCACGACCAATTCGGATTCAAATCTCACTCTGGAGGATAAACCCGTGGCATTTACTGTGCCCCCGTTGCCGTACTCGTTTGACGCACTCGAACCTTACATCGACGCCAAGACGATGGAGATCCATCATGACAAGCATCACGGCGCTTACGTGACCAACCTCAACAAGGCCCTGGAGGGTCAGGCCGGTTTGCAAGCCAAGTCCATCGACGATCTGCTCAAAGGCCTCGATTCCGTCCCAGAAAATATTCGCAACGCCGTCCGCAACAACGGCGGCGGCCACTGGAACCACACGCTCTTCTGGACGCTCATGAAAAAGGGCGGTGGCGGAGAGCCCAAGGGGAGTCTTGCGGCGGCGATCAATTCGGCGTTTGGTTCCTTTGCCGGATTTCAGGAGAAATTTGCCGCTGCCGGCTTGGGCCGCTTTGGCTCCGGTTGGGCCTGGCTGGTCGTCCGCGACGGGAAACTTGCCATCGACTCCACTCCGAATCAGGACACTCCTTATCTGCTTTCGGGCGGCGGCAAGGCTGTTCTCGGTCTGGACGTCTGGGAACATGCTTACTATCTGAAATATCAAAACCTGCGCGGGGATTACATCAAGGCCTGGTGGAACGTCGTCAATTGGGACAAAGCCGCCGAACTCTTCGATGCCGCGAAAAAATAGTTCTTCACCTGCCAGCCTTTGAGAAATAAAAAGCCCCCGATCAAATCGGGGGCTTTTTTAAGCCTTGAAAAATTGGAATGGAATCCGAATTATGCCATCAATTGCCGCTTGGCCAGTGGAACAACAGATACCGGTTGCCGGGTCGAGGGATAGTTCCTCGGCGCAAGAACGCGCGCCTCTCTCGTCGCCACCGGCATCCCCATCGACATAGCGCCGGCAGTTTGCCGCGAAGCTTCGCGAACCAGCTCCATGCGGCCGCGCACACGGAACTTCGCGAGCAGCGAGGAGACGTGGAATTTCACGGTGCGCTCGGAGAGATTCAGGTTGGCGGCGATTTCCTTGTTGGCGAGACTCTTCATTAGACCGGAGAGAACTTCTTCCTCCCGCCGCGTCATCTTCACCTGGCTGCAGACCGATTTCCCTGCTTCCAGGAGCTTGTTTGCTTTCTCTTTGAGGCCTTCCAGGATCTCGTCTTCGGCCTGGACCATGACAACGTAATCGTCCGTGGACTGACCCCTTACCATGCAGTGCATTGCCAGCAGACCGGCGGCTTGGTCCACGGGAAACCCGCCGTCTGGTCCGGCTTCGACATGGAAGTGGGCGACTCCGGTGCCTTTTTCATAGAAAAAATAGACATCGCGGGGAAAATGCGGGCGAGAACTTGCCAATTGTTGCAGGTGTTCACTTCTGCGGATCACCTTCACGTGCACCCCCTCAGAATGCAGCCTCAGTGACGGAACCGAAGCCTATTAAGTTTTATTTTTCTTCGCCCCTCGGCGGGGCGTGACTCCCCAGATGGGTAGACAACTCAGCCAAGAAGCCAAAAGAGAGAACTGAAAGGCTTCGCGACTCTTGTCTACGTATCGAAAATGACCAGGCGTGGGCAGGGCTCCCCGAAATTTTCGCCCGCGTCAAATTATACCGAACCTTCGTTGTATGCAAATATTCTTCCGAATGGAAGAATATGCAACCTATTTAATTTCAGGGACTTGCGCGAGCGTTTAGGCAGTTTTAAGCCCATTTGATGGTAGGAATTGCACGATAGGAGAACTTTTTCCCTCCTAAACGAGGAAAAATCCGCCCGGCGGGATAATGCTAGAACACAGCCTCATTTTATCGGCAGCCTCAATATTGGATGATTCGCGTTTGTTCTGGACCAATCAATTCGTATGCCAGGCCCCGCCAGCGAATCTTGCGCGTGACGAGAGAGTTCACAAAATTCACGATGTACAGAAATGGAACAAAAAGTGTTAACAGAACATAAATCCATGCTTGCCCCATGATTTGGGATCGGGCAGCCGGGAAAGCTTCCGTTACACCGACGAGGCGAATGGCGCTGCGGATCGAAGAAAGGACAAGCGGAAGAAAAGTCAGAGTGGCAATGTGGAATGCAGGCCGCTGTTCTAAAGTGACGCTGAGGAACAGGATGACTCCGAATAAGAGCGTCATGCAGTAGAGAAGATGCGTCGCAGCCGCGGTCCTCCAAATGTTTCCCGCGTACACGCGCGTGATCAAGACTTGGCGGTTCGTGAATTCGAGCAGACCCTGTAAATCGGTCTCGGCGTAAGAGAGCGTCAAGCACTCCGGAATGAAAACGATCGGGCGGTTCGTACGCTCCAGCGCGCGGGTCAAGGAATAATCATCGCTAACGGAATTCCTCCACACGTCCATGACACCCGACTGTTCGAAAGTGCTCCGGCGGATGGCCGTGCCGCCGCCCCAGCAGAAATTTCTGCCTTTCTCGCTGAGCATGGTGACCAGCGGCGCATTCCACGCGGCGAGCAGCGCAGTCGGCAGATTGGTCCGGTTCGGAAGGAGCCAGCGCATGGTGGTTGTCGCGCCGATTCTCACATCTCCCAGTGGCGACACGAGATGATGCAGCCAGCGTCTCGCTGGACAGCCATCGGAATCCGTGAAGACGAGGACTTCAAATTCCGGCGGCAGTTGTTCCACGGCCACCCGCAGATTGTTCACTTTTTCGCCGGAGTTGGACGGGTTTCCCGCGATGATCACGTTGGCTTTCACTCTGGAATTCTTGGCTACCCGCTCAACGATGCTGCGCGCTGGATCCGAAGCTGAGGCGAGAATGAAAAAAATTTCGTAGTTTTGACGCTCGAATTCCGTGAGCGACAGCAGGTTGCGCTCCAGGCCCGGCTCCATGCCCTTGCAGGGGCAAAGCACGGCCACGCGTGGCGTATAGAATCCCGGATCGGAGTGCAGACGCCGCCGCACGTAGCCGAGCCACTGCCAAGCGTGCAAGATGAGGTACACGCCAAGGAGAACCTGCAGGAACACCAGAAAATAGAATAATGTTTCCACGTTGTCTGAGGATAGCAGACGAACATTGCTCGCAGTGCGCCCTTTGAACGGTTAGAATCGCACCGGTAAACGCCCATTACCAAGGAGAACAAAATGCAACTAGTGGATGCGAGTATGGTCACCTCAGCGCTAGAACTGCCGGGCTACCGGATCGTCAGGAATTTAGGGATTGTGCGGGGAATTGTCGTGCGCTCGCGCAGCCTGATCGGGAACCTAGGCGCCGCGCTTCAGACTATCGTCGGCGGAAACATCACCATACTAACGAACCTCTGCGAGAAGACGCGCGAAGATTCCTTCGAACTTCTGTTGCAGCACGCCGGCCAGCACGGAGCGAATGCTGTT
>DASQYT010000382.1:0-8817 GCA_035639075.1 Candidatus Elarobacter sp. | reverse complement strand
GTACCTCGTGCAGCACTTTCAATCGGTCCCGTTCTCGTTGGCTCAAAGTGATTCGCTCCGTCTCCATGGGGCCCTCGGACATCCATGAAAGCGGACATTTCTACTTTGCACAAACCGGACATTCTCATTTTGCGGCGACAGGCCACTTTGCCTATTCAATTGCTAAGTGCGCATGTGTTAAGATGCACGCGTGTTGAGAGATCTATCGCAAGCGCAGCAGATACTCTGGGCCGTAAACATCGTGGCAGGAGTTTTTCTTCTGGTCTTGCTTGCGGTTCACAAGAACTACCGCACGTATGCAGCATTCTCCATTTATGTATTTCTGAATCTGATTCTCGGTGTTTTGGCATTCCTGGTCTACCGTCGATGGGGATTTCTCTCTAACCTTTCTTGGAGTATCTCGTGGGGAATGCAGGCGCTGGTGCTTTGCGCTCGTGGACTGGCTATAATGGAGGTATGCAAGCATCTCCTTTCGCACTACCGCGGCGTCTGGGCGCTTGCCTGGCGCATTCTGCTCGGAAGCGCGTCTCTTGTGATGCTGTACGCCGGCCTGGCAGCAAGACACGGGTTGGGATTCGTGCTGCCGAAAGCCGAGCGCGCTCTGGAGCTGGCAATCGCCGCGGTGATCGTTGGCGTCTTCGTTTTTCTTCGCTATTACGACGTGGAAGCGAAACGCGAGGACCGCTCGCTGGCACTGGGGTTTTGCCTTTATTCGTGTTTTGGCGTGCTGAACAACACGGTACTTGAGCGCTTTCTGGACAGTTATGTCGCTCTCTGGAATTTTTTAGGAATGCTGGCGTTTCTCGCAAGCATGCTCCTGTGGACCTGGGCTCTTTGCAAACCGCAAACCGAAGGAAGTCCGAAAGAAACTCTCTTGCCTTACGGGGTTTACCAAACGCTTGCACCTCAATTCAACCTGCGTTTGCGCCTGCTCAATGAACAGCTTGTCCAATTCTGGAAGACGGAGGCTACACGAAATTGAATCTCACGCTCATCTTGTTCTTTGGGCTCGTAGCTCTCCTTCTCCTTGCGTTAGGGTGGGCGCTGCGGAAACCCCGAAACGCAAGGAATCTCCCGAGCGATCCGCACGCGCTGGAAGAAGGCCAGCGCCACGTTGATTACTTGCCGCAAATCCGCCAAGCGTTGGCGGCGGCAGATTACGATTTTCTCTCGAAGAGAGTTTCTCGTGGCGCGCTGCAGCGAGTCCGCAGGGACCGCCGGGGAATCGCCCTGGCCTACCTGTCCGCCCTGCGGGGGGACTTCCAGAACCTCCTGTGTATGGCGAGCGTGATCGCCGTGCTATCGCCGGAAGTGGCTGCGGCGCATGAGTTTGAGAGGCTGGGCCTCACCACAAAGTTTGCCTGGCAATACCAGATGATTCGATGGAAGCTGATGGCGGGCTTCGCGCCGTTGCCGCAACTCGACGGACTGAGTGCGCTGGTCAGCGGGTTGAGCGTTCGAATGGAAGTGGCGCTCAAAGAGCTCGGGGAGCGCGCCGCCCTTACGGCAGAGCTGACTTCATCGATGAATCGCCGCGGCTTGAGCGCTGTTTAGTAGCAGTTCATCCACGGCTGCCAATAAATCGGTCGCCTTGAACGGCTTTTGGAGAATGTGACGGCCTTTCACAACAATGTGCTCGCCTGTGCCTTCCGCTGGTGCGACGGCGCACATCCAGATTAATTTGTTGCTGAGGGCAGGCTTGTGTTGGACCAGCCATTCGCAGAAGGCGCCCCCGTTAACCCCGTCAGAAACATGCAGGTCGGCGACGATCAGATCGAAACTCTCTTTTTCCAGAAGGACTTGTGCTTCACGCACGTCTCTCGCTGAGTTCACCTGATGATTGCGGGAACGCAGGATGGTGCCGACAGCTTCCAACACGGAATCGTCGCGATCCACTAGGAGTATCCGTCCATTTCTTCCTGCGGTGGCCTTTTGATCGGACGTGGAGATGGTGGAAGAGGGTACGGATTGTTGAGGCAACTCGATGAGAAACGAGGCGCCGCGCGCCGGTACGTTACTTACGCGAATAGTCCCGCCGTGTTCAGTGATGATTCCATAGCAAATGCTTAAGCCCAGGCCAGTTCCCTTGCCGACGGGCTTCGTGGTGTAGAAGGGATCGAATACCTTGGAAGCATCTTTGACCCCGGGTCCGCTATCCGTGAACTCAATGCACAGCCGGTCGCCATTGAGACTGGTGCGTACCCACAGATCGCCGTCCGTGGAATGTTCCAGGATGGCGTCAACCGCGTTGTTCACCATGTTGAGGAAAACCTGTTGGAGCTGGTGCGGATCAGCAAACGTCATGGGAAGACTCTCAGCGAGATTCAAGTGGACGCGGATGTTGTGCATGCGCAAGTCATAGTCGCGCAAGGCCAGCGTCTCTTCGAGGGCCTGGTTAATCTGCACTTGCATGCGCTCGGGCTTATGCTGGCGGGCGAAACTAAGAAGGTTCTGCACGATGCGATGGGTGCGCTGCGCCTGCTTGTAGAGTTTGTCGGAATACTCGATTCCCTGCTGGCCCATCTGCCCACTGGATGTCAGCAACTGGCTGTAGCCGAGGATGGCTGTGAGGGGGTTGTTCAATTCGTGCGCGACGCCGGAGATCAACTGGCCGACAGCCGCCAACTTCTCGCTGTGGAGTAATTGTTCCTGGGTGCGGCGAAGATTCTCGTAGGCCTGGCGAGTTTCCTCATAGAGAATCGAGCGCTCGATGGCGCTGGAAATCTGGCTGCCGACGGCAATGAGCAGGTTCACATCGGCCGGAGCGAATTCTCGAGGCGTGCGGCTACCCACGACCAGACCGCCGATCACGCGGTCCTTGGACCACAGAACCACAATATAGGCGTCAACAATCTCTTCTCTTTCCTGCGCGTCGCGGAAAACCTGAGGCAGGGGCAAGCCTCGTGCCGACAGAAACGTCGCGTGGACAGCCTTGATGTGCTGCATCAGCTCCGGCCTCACCGAGACCGGAGGAAAGCGCCTGGAAAATTCCGAGCGATGGCCGACCGCCGCGGCGCGCCGCAACTGCGTGCCGTCTTCCTCAAACAAATAGAGCGAAGTGACATCCAGGTTAAAAAGTTCTGCCATTTGGCCAAGCGTGCGATGCAGAGAATCGGTCAGGTCCAGTGATTCCGTCAGCGTCTTAGCGATGGAATTTAGCACCATGAGCTCGCGATTGCGGCGGCGAATTTCGGATTCAGCCCGCTTTCGCTCCGTAATGTCGAGCAAGAACCCCTGATAAGCGGTAACGTTCCCGTCGGCATCACGGACGGCAATGGAAGATTCCTGCATTATGCGTATTTCGCCGTCCTTGCGGCGCATTTCGAATTCGAAATCGGCGACGCTGCCGTGCTGATCCAAGAGCTTCTTGAGCCTCTCGCGGTCGGAGCGGTTGGCGTAAAAAGTTGTGGGAATGTCCAGCGCCAACAGTTCCTCGCGGCTTTCAAATCCAGCCATTCGAAGCAGCGCATCGTTGAAATCCAGGAAGCGGCCCTGCGGCGTGGAGATAAACACACCTTCCTGAACGCTGGATACCAGCGAGCGGTATTTTTCCTCCGCGCGCTTGCGATCAGTGATGTCCTTCAAGACGTGAACAGTTCCGAGTTGTAGTCCGCTCGGATCAGCAAACGTGGAGTTAGAGGCCAGGAAATAGCCGGGCAGCCAGGGATCGGGGTCGTCGCCTTCCCCGGCGATTCCTTCACAGTATGGGCAACTCTTATAGCCGGCGTTTTGAACGGGAAGAAGCTCTGTGACGCTGCGGCCGACAAGCGCGCTCCCCTGACGTCCCAAGAGTTGGCTCAGTCGATGGTTGCTGCGCAGAATGCGCCCGGCGCGGTCGTGGACCAATATCGGGTCGCCGATGGAATCAAAAGTATATTCCCACTGACGTTGTACGGCAGTGACTTGTTCAAACAAGTTAACGTTCTGAAGCGTCAATCCGAGCAGGTTCGCGATGTTGACGAGATACGATAGCTCGTCCGCCTGAAAGCGTCCCTGGCGCGTCGAACCAACGGCGATGACTCCCAAGGGCTCTTTCTTGCCGGGGAGAGGCAGAGTGACGAGCGTTTTCAATCCAGCTTCTTCCACTCTCTTCAAAGCGGCGGGATCCCACTCTTCGCGGGACTCCAGGAATTGGCGCTCCTCTTTCAACACGTGCTGCGCCCAGGGCTGCGTGGCTGAAAGTTTGGCGTAGCGAGTCAGGTACGACTGGTCGAATCCCACCGATGCCCGCGCCACAAGTTGCGCTGAGCTTCCTTCGCCTTCTTTCAGGCGAACGATGCCGTGTGTGGCGCCAAGGCTCTTCACGAGATGCGACAGCACCTGGTTAATCACTTCCTGGATCGAAAGAGTTTGTGTGCTTGCGGCTGTCAAGAGCGTCAGCCGGCGCATTTTGTCGTTGAGTTCTTCGCTTCGAGTGCGCGCACTTTCCAGGACCACCACAACCATAGCGATGCCCAGGGCCACTCCCAGAAAATGGTCGAAGGCCACGCGCAACAGGAAGAGCGGGTTAGCCGGCCAAAGCGGCCGGTCCAGGCCATGCAGGCCGCTCAACAGGAATATTCCTGCTAGGAGTTGGGCCCCGTGACTGCGACGCGCCATCTGCGATCTCCACATCACCCAACCGGCGAGCAGGCAAATGACCGTCTCGAAAATGGACGTTTCCCAGTGGAGAGACGCAACCTGCCGGGGCCCTCGGCGTTCGATGTAGTAGACGGCCGCCAGGATCAAACCGAACAGCGGAACGGCAGACAAGAATCGCCGCTCTGAACCTACCGAGCAATGCACCACGGAGATCAGGAAGAGAATCAGGGCGGCAGCTTTCCCCAGGATGCTTGCAAGATTTAGCCCTGGAAGCTGGCGAATCAGCAGCGCCAGTTCGCAAAAGGACGAGAACGTGAAGCACCACCACCCGCCAAGCCAAAAACGAAAATAGCTCGAATGGTTATCGCGGCGGAAAAGAAGAAACAGAACCAGCAGGATGATCGAGGCAGTGGCTTCGAAGAACGCGATCCCAAGCAAGCCTTGATTCGCCAACACCGTGACCCGCCTCCCGGCCGGTAATGCCGTCACTGCGGTGATGGTGCTGCCGCGAAGCTTGCTGTGGACGGCGAGAAGCTCTGAGGAGTGACCCTCCAGTGACGCTAACACGCTATTTTCTTACTAGGCAAGCAAGTCCCCGTTTGTTTGTGCCGTCACATATAATGCCTACGGGGAGCACACCAACGTGGAGATGGAAAACATACTCGTCGTGGACGATGAGGAGGCGATTCGAGAGGTAGTTTCGACCATGCTCGAGTCCAAGGGCTATCGCTGCACAGCAGTGCAGAACGGCCGCGTTGCGCAGGACCAAGTTAAGAAGGTAACGCCCGACCTGGTTTTGAGCGACATGATCATGCCGGAGATGGACGGAATCCGGCTGCTGGAATGGATGCGGCAGTACGACCCGGAAGTGCCGGTGATCATGGTCACGGCAATCCACGACATTTCCACAGCCCTCGAAGCCATTCGCCGCGGAGCCTACGACTACATCCTCAAGCCATTTGAAAAAGATCAGCTTTTCCTCGGCGTTGGACGGGCCCTCCAACATCGCCGGCTAATCATCGAAAACCGCAATTATCAGCGCAATCTGGAGCAGCTTGTCGAGGAGCGCACCGCGCAGCTCACCGCCAAGCACGTGGAGCTCGAGCAGTCCTACGACGACACCCTCGAAGCCCTCGGAAGCGCGCTCGACTTAAAGGACGCTGAAACTGAAGGGCATTGCCAGCGGGTCACGGCGTTTTGTATATCCATCGCCAGGTCCATGCCCGTGCCGGACCCGTATTTGCCCATCCTGGCGCGCGCGGCTTTCCTTCATGATATCGGCAAGATGGCTATTCCAGACAGTATTCTTCGCAAGCCTGGTCCGCTGGACGACGCCGAAAAAAAGAAAATGCGCGAGCATTGCGAAATCGGCTACAACATGCTGATTCGCATTCCGTTTTTGCGCGATGCGGCGGAGATTGTGCTCGCACACCAGGAATTTTTTGACGGCTCGGGTTACCCGCGTGGCCTAAAGGGCGAGCAGATTCCTCTGGGAGCACGAATCTTTACCATCGCGGATTCTCTCGATGCCATGATCAGCGATCGTCCTTACCGCCGCGCTTTGCCGATGTCCCATGCCCGCGAAGAGATTAAGCGCTGCTCCGGCAGCCAGTTTGACCCCGCGGTGGTAGATGTGTTTATGACTATCCCCGAGCAGCACTGGCTGGACCTGCGCGAACACCTCGGCTCACCATTCCGTCTCGCGCATCTGAAGAACCTCTAGACACACTAGCGATCCCAACTCGCGTCGAATCTACGGCATTCATTTAAAGCGAAAGTTGCTTCGGTTTCTAGTCTGGAGGAGCATCCTTCGGAAGATTAATCTTGTCGCTCGTGTCGACGGCGAAAAGGCTGAAATTGCTCAGCGTATGGCTGTGATGATAGCGCTTGCCGTGCAGTTCGAGGTACATGTCGGCATACCAGGGTAGCCAAAGTTCGGTTTTTCCATTCTGAAAATTCACCGGCCCGTAATCGATCGCCAAATGGTCGCGCATCAAGCCCAGATCCTTCATGGGCTCGCGCAGGTCGGATTCCACGTGCAGGACGTTGAAACTGCTGGCCGCTACCCACACCCGGCCCTTGAGCGGAATCTCGACCGTCTTGGTTTTCGTCTCCCAAAGCCGGAGGAAAGACTTCACATCGGGCTTTTGTTCGAAACGCAGTATCCACGCCGCTTTTCCGCGCCACTGGCCGAGGCCCTCGCACTTGAAGTTGAGCGCTTTGGCGAAGCCGGGATGAAAAACATCCACGCCGAGACTTACTAGCCCAACAGTGGCAAGCGAAGTCGGAAAGGAATCGGTGCCCGTGCCTCCATCGCGTTTCTCATCGAGGAAGACCAGTCCGTCTTTGGCATGCTCGATGAACACCATGTAAGAAAAACTCTTGTCGCGGATTTGGGAGACTTCCCCGCGGCCATTGACCTCTTCATGCTGAATGTGCTCGGTAGCCAGGAACTTTTCCAGGTTTTCAAGTTGCCTGTCTGTGGTCTTACTTGTGTGTTCGACAATGTCATCCGCGGAGCAGGAGACGTCCGGAGCCACTCCAGGCACCGCAGTGTCCACGTTGGGCGGCGCCCATGCCGTGACGGAAGCGGCAGAAACAGTGGGCAGGAGAGCCGCGTTCATGCTTCCGAGCGGCGCCGCTGCGCCCTCAGTTGTCGCCTTTGTCAGGCTGGCGAGAATATCCTTAGCCACCGCAGCCGAAGGTGATTTTGGATACTCGCGTAGCACTCCTTCCAATTCCAGTTTGGCGCCTTCTCGATTCCCCTCCACCGCCAGGATTTGGCCCAGCAACGTTTTCGCAGAAGCCAAATCTTCAGAATGGAAAGCAGCCGCGCGCTGTGCATGTTCCTGCGCCTTGGGATACTCCCGCAGTTGTGCGTACGCATTGGCCAGCAGTAAATGCCCGCGCTCCGAGGAGGAATTCAGTTGCAGAGCTTTCTCAAGCGCTTGCGCCGCTGCCGCAGCCTGATTCAGTTGCAGTTGAACGTAGCCCAGTCCGAGCAGGGCGCGCTCTTGCGCTCGCGAAGCACCCGCTGCCTTCTGTAAAAATTGTTCGGCGACGGGCAAGTTGTGGTTGTCCAATTCCAGCATGCCTTGCAGGTATGCGACGTCGGGGTTCGTTGGAGCTATCTTGGCCGCTCTGTCCAAGTGTTTGCGGGCGTCCGCGTCGCGCTTCTTTTGCATGGCCTCCATGGCCTTGTCCATCTCTTTGATTAGGCCGAGCGGAACGACGGGAGGCCGCGTGGCAGCCTCCGCGCTCTCCGACTCCGGATGCATATAGATGAAGACGTACTGATTATGAGATGTCAGCGATTGCGTGATTTCCGTGCGATCTTTCGCTGTCCTATAGCCTTGTGCGCTGACTTCTATGTTGCAATCTCCCGCCGGCACATTGTGGAATTGCACTTGGGCGCCGGTACCTTGCGCGGCTCCGCTCACATCGATTCCCGCAAGCGGGCAAGACAGCTTCACCAGGGCGTTCGCGCTAAGGGGGAGGCCCGTTGACTCCCGCACACTGACGTACAGGTTCGCTGCAGGCGCTCGCCAGGCTGCATTGTTGGCGAAAGACGGATCCCCTGGAATGCCCGCATTGTCTTGCGCCACGCTGGCCGGGACAAGTGTTAGCAAAGTAACAAACGGCGCAAGACCGAAAATCAACGTGCGAATTCTTAATTTTGAACGCATGGCTGGGCACTCTCGGGTAAGACTACAACGCACAACAGGACACGCGGATGCAACTTCTCGCCAATAGTGTACTGCCTTGCGAGATTCCCCTCTACAAAGGAATTAAGATCGAAGCACTCCGCATCCCTTGCAAGGATTAAGCGGAAAACGTACTATTCTTTTTGCAATGGCGCTCATACCCATTAAAACAGCTTCCGAAACCGGTTACTGCGATTGCATTTGCGGCTGCTATGAGTTGGCCAGCCTGCGCGATGAAGATACCGGCAAGGGCTACTGTCCCGCTTGCGGAAAAGATCACGTTGACCTAAACGCCGGCGTGGGCATTCCGCTTCCAGCCCCTGCAAAAGTCTCAGCAAATTCCCCAGGTAGTCGCAAGTCTGCTTCGATGCCTTCCCCCGCAGATCCTCCTGGCCGCCTTCGGTAAACTCGGTACGGAACATCCGTGCCGTGCCTGTTAGCCACGCAAGCTCGAAAAAATGGAAGGGCGCCCCGTTTGACCGGAACGCCCTTCAGAACCCCGCTCGCTCTCGCAAACGGAAAAGTTGGATTG
>DASQYT010000381.1:0-7848 GCA_035639075.1 Candidatus Elarobacter sp. | reverse complement strand
ACGCTGGACGGAACACTCGCGTTCCCCAAGAGAGACGACGCGACCGTGAGCATCGGCGAAAATCTGGATTTCGACGTGATGGGGCCGGTCGAGATATTTTTCGAGGTAAAGGCGATCGTCGCCGAAAGCGTTCATGGCTTCCGAAGAAGCGTCGCGGAAAGCGGACTCGAATTCGGCGGTGCTGTGGACAAGGCGCATGCCCTTGCCACCGCCACCGGCGACAGCTTTGAGAAGAACGGGGTAGCTCATACGTTGCGCGAGGGCTTGCGCTTCCGCGGGACTCTCGATGGGGTCGTTCGTCCCGGGAACCGAGGGAACATCGGCGCGGCGGGCAAGCTGCCGGCCGGCAGTTTTGGAGCCGAGAGATTCCATGGCCTCGGCTGGCGGTCCGATGAAAACGAGGCCAGCATCCGTGCAGGCGCGCGGCAGAGCAGCGTTTTCCGCAAGGAACCCGTAGCCCGGATGCACGGCATCGCAGCCGGCGCGCCGCGCCACGTCCATTAGCTTATCGATGCATAGATAGCTTTCGCGCGAGGGCGCAGGGCCGATAGGATAGGCTTGGTCGGCGAGACGGACGTGAAGCGATTTGCGGTCGACATCACTGAAAACGGCTACGGAGCGAATGCCCAGTTCCCGGCAGGCACGCAGAATGCGCACGGCAATCTCACCGCGATTGGCGATCAGGATTTTCTTGAACATAGAGGATTTGAGCGAGCTGCGAGTTTAGCACGGAGGGTAGCGCACACAACGAATCGGCGGAGCTCCTGTGCTTCAGTGAAACTAGTTCAACAGCTTCTTCAAATCCTTCCACTTAACGAGAATGACGTGATTTTCTTCGATGGCTTTCTTGAATTCGGGGCCGGTGACAATGTCATAGTCGCGCTGACGCCAGGCCGAGCCGAAGTCCGGATGATCCACAGTTACCGCTTGAAGTTCGGCGTCGTCATGACCGAGGTGGACGATCATTTCTGTGAGACCGGGTTTCAGGTCTCTTACCGCGTTGATATAAAAGTCCTTCCAATCCCCGGAATGGACAGAGGGGTTGGCCATTACGAAGGAATCGACAACGACATCTTTGTCGGAAAGTTGTGACAGCAGTTTGCTCAGTTCGCCCGGCAATCTGAGCGCCAAGAATGGCAGATGATAGTCGCGCGCAACTTTGGAAAAAACAGCAAACAGTTCAGGAGAGTTAAAGAGAGTTCCCATGTGAGTGTCGAGATGTGTCGGGTGGATCCCTACCGCGATAGCATGTTCGATCTGTGTCCGGATTTCGCGTTCCGCTTCTTCGGGCTTGATATGGGACGCGGCTGTTGGAGAGTCCGGCCAAAGATAGCCCGCAGAATCGAGCAAACTCGGAACCTTGTCTTTGGATTCCACAGGACCCCACCGGTAGACTTTCCATTCGCTTGTGAGCGTAAGGTGCAAGCCGAAGTCGACGTCCGGATGGTCTTTCGCGTAGGAAGCGACTTCCGTGAGCCAGGCGCAAGGCACCATGATGCTAGCGGAAGTAACCGCATTCTTATTGAGCGCGTCAAAACTGGCGGCGTCCACCGAATGAGCCACGGCAAGGTCATCGGCGTGGATGATGAGGAGTTTCGAATCGGCTGGATAGCCCAGGCGTTCGGCTACAGTCTTATTCTGGGCACACACAGCTTCCGCCACGAAACATAGAAGCAGGCCGGCAGCGGCAAGATTTCGAAGGTGCATCGGGAACTCCAGCAGTCGGATTTGGCCGTAAAGCGTAACACGGCCATTGAAGCGCACAAAGTTGCTGCTTCGTCGTGTGCAGTAATTTGTCGAGTGGGAGTTCTCTGGTTGGAAGCGCTCTTCACGATTGCGGCACAGATGGTGTATACACAGAGCCCTGCGCCTGACGTTCGGAGGGAAGCCAAGATGAAACGATGCTACTTGTTGTTTGCAGTGGGATTTTTCGTGCTCGCGCCGGTGCGCGCGCAAGACTCCGTCATCGCGCCCTCGGACAATCTTGTCGTGGATGCTGTTCCGAGGATTCCCGCGTCTATCGCGGAAACAGCGGGGAGGTATGCGTCCTATCGGAGTGCGAACCTGGCAGATTGGCATCCGACAAAGCGAGAAATGCTGATGGCCACACGGTTTGCGGAGACGCCGCAGCTTCATCTGGTGAAAATGCCGGGCGGGGCACGTCAGCAGTTGACGTTTTTCGCGGACTCGGTTGGCGGCGGGCGGTTTCATCCGAATGGCGGTGACTACATTTTGTTTGCCAAGGATGTTGGCGGCGGTGAGTGGTACCAGCTTTATCGCTATGACGTAGCCACTGGCGACGTTACGCTGCTGACGGATGGGAAGGCACGGAATTTGCCGGGGCCATGGTCGTCGAGCGGCGATCAGATCGCGTATATGTCCACACGCCGGACGGGAAGAGATACAGATTTGTGGGTGATGAACCCGAGTGATCCGAAGAGCGATCACTTGCTGACGCAGTTGGCTGGCGGTGGATGGCAGCCGCTCGATTGGTCGCCGGATGACAAGAAGATCTTGCTAGCAGAGGAGCTATCAATCAACGAGTCGTACTTGTGGCTGGTGGACGCGGCCACTGGTGAGAAGACGGAGCTGACGCCGAGAAATACGACGGAGAAAGTTTCTTATGGTGAAGGACGGTTCAGCAAAGATGGCAAGGGGATTTACGTCACTACGGACAAGGCTTCGGAATTCCACCGGCTGGCTTACCTCGGTCTAGCGACAAAGCAGCCGCAGTTCATGACGACGAACATTTCGTGGGACGTGGAAGCCTTCGACCTAACGCATGACGGCAAAATGATTGCGTTCGTGACGGATGAAGAAGGCGTCAGCGTTGTGCACGTGATGAACACAGCCACGAAGAAAGAGATGCTCCTGCCCAAGCTGCCGAAGGGAGTCGTCGGTTCCTTGCGCTGGCATAAGAATGGGCATGAGCTTGGATTTTCATTGAACAATGCGCGTGGACCGGGCGATGTGTATTCGCTGGATGTGGCAACCGGAAAGGTGGAACGGTGGACGGCCAGCGAAACGGCGGTGAAGACCGATGGGTTTCCGGAAGCGGAGCTGGTGCGGTGGAAGAGTTTCGATGGAAAAATGATTTCGGGCTTCTTGTACAAGCCACCGGCAAAGTTTAGCAACAAGCGGCCGGTGCTGGTGGTGATTCATGGCGGGCCGGAAGGGCAGTCGCAGCCGACCTTTCTCGGACGTAGCAATTATTTGTTGAACGAACTGGGGATCGCGCTGATCTATCCGAACGTTCGGGGTTCGACGGGTTACGGAAAGACGTTTTCGCTGCTGGACAATGGCTTCAAGCGCGAGGACACATACAAGGACATCAACGCTTTGTTTGACTGGATTGGGGCGCAGCCGGGACTCGACAGCGAACGAATCGCAGTGACCGGTGGAAGCTACGGCGGGCACATGACGCTGGCGGTTTCCACATTTTACAGCGACAGGATTCGCTGCTCGGTGGATATCGTGGGCATGTCGAACCTGGTGACGTTCCTGGAGCATACAGAAGCGTACCGGCGAGATTTGCGGCGCGTGGAATACGGCGACGAGCGGGACGCAAAAATGCGAGAGTATCTCGAGAAAATCGCGCCGATGAACAACATCGAAAAAATCAAGAAACCTATGCTCGTGATTGCGGGAAAGAACGATCCGCGCGTGCCAGTCAGCGAATCGCAGCAGATCGCTGACGCGCTAAAGAAGCAAGGGACGCCTGTTTGGCTGCTCATCGCGAAGGACGAAGGCCATGGCTACCGGAAAAAGCCGAATCAAGACTTTCAGTTCTACGCCACTGTTGAGTTCCTGCAGGAATATCTTCTGAAGTAGGAATCTGATTTATTCGGGCTGAGGAATTCCGAGATCGCGGCAAATCTTCCGCGCAAGAAAATCATTGATTTCCGCGTGCCGAGGAACGCTCGATGTCGCATTGGTCCGCGGAGCAGAGCGCTGCTTCGCAGCCAACTCTCGATTTGCCTCAATCACCATGGTCAAGGCTTCCTTTAGATTGCGCCTTGCCTCCCCAAGAGTTCGCCCCTGAGTATTGATGCCAGGAATCTCTTCGATATACGCGACGTACCATCTGCCGCGCTTCTCGATCACTGAGGTAAATTGATGTTTCATTGGCTCATTGTATCAGACAGCGAAGTCGATTGATCTAGTCAAAGCGGGATATTGCCGTGTTTTTTCTTGGGGTTGGTGTCGCGCTTGTTTTCTAAGGCGCGAAGAGCGGTGATGATGCGAGCGCGGGTGTCGGCGGGTTCGATGACGGCATCAATGTAGCCGCGCTCGGCTGCTACGAATGGATTAGCGAAGCGCTCGCGGAATTCGGCGATTTTTTCCTGGCGAAGCTTTTCGCGCTCGGATTCCGGAGCCTTCGCCAACTCGCGTTTGTAAACAATGTCCACGGCGCCCTCCGGGCCCATGACCGCGATCTCGGCGGTGGGCCAGGCGAAGTTGGCATCGGTCCGGATGTGCTTTGATGCCATGACGCAGTACGCGCCGCCGTAGGCTTTGCGAGTGATGACGGTGATTTTCGGGACGGTGGCTTCGGCAAAAGCGAAAAGCAGCTTCGCGCCGTGCTTGATAATGCCGCCGAATTCCTGCTGCGTGCCGGGGAGAAAGCCGGGGACATCCTCGAAAGTAATCAGCGGAATATTGAAGGCGTCGCAAAAACGAACAAAGCGCGCACCTTTGACAGACGCGTTTATGTCGAGAACTCCGGCGAGAAAGGCCGGCTGATTGCCGACGATGCCGACCGGACGGCCATCCAGACGGGCAAAACCCACGACGAGATTCTTGGCGTAGTGCTCGTGGACTTCAAAAAAGTAGCCGTCATCCACAATGGCGTGGACGGCGTCCTTGATGTCGTAAGGTTTCTGCGGATCGGCTGGAACGAGAGTGTTGAGAGACTCATCGCGCCGACCAGGTGTGTCTGCAGTAGTGCGGCGCGGGGGGTCTTCCAGATTATTCGAGGGAAGAAAACTCATCAGCTCGCGAATCATGGCCAGACAATCGGCATCGTCACGCGAAACAAAATGAGCCACGCCGCTGGTGGCGTTGTGAGTCATGGCGCCGCCCAGCTCCTGTTTGGTGACTTCCTCGTGCGTCACGTTTTTGATGACGTCGGGGCCGGTGACGAACATGTAGGAAGTTTCGCGAGTCATGAAAATGAAATCAGTGATCGCTGGGGAATAGACGGCGCCGCCGGCGCAGGGGCCCATGATGGCGCTAATCTGCGGGATGACTCCGCTGGCAAGCGTATTGCGCAGAAAAATATCAGCGTAACCCGCGAGCGAAGCCACACCTTCCTGAATGCGCGCGCCGCCGGAATCGTTGAGCCCGACGACGGGCGCTCCGTCGCGCATGGCAAGGTCCATGATCTTACAAATCTTCAGCGCGTTGGTTTCGGAGAGCGAGCCGCCGAATACGGTGAAGTCCTGCGCGAAAACGTAAACGAGCCGGCCATCAATGCGGCCAAAGCCGGTGACGAAGCCGTCGCCCGCGGGACGCTGCTCCTGCATGCCGAAATCGACGCAGCGGTGACGGACAAATTTGTCCAGCTCCTCGAACGTGCCTTCGTCCAACAAGAGGTGAATGCGCTCGCGCGCCGTGAGTTTACCGACTTTGTGTTCGCGCTCGCGGCGCTCGGGCCCGCCGCCCGCTTCAGCTTCCTCGGAAATACGGCGAAGCTCTTCCATGCGGTCGCGATGCTTGCCTTCGGGGATCAAACTGCGCTTGGGCTCAGACAAGGGGTCCTCCCTCGGAAGGAGGTTCCTTCGTGGCAAAAATGCGAACGGCGAGATGCGTGGCAATCCAAGTGGTTCCGAGTAGCAGTACAACGCCAAGCAGCAGCTCCGCACCCATTGCGGCGGCGCGCTGGAGAGGAGATTCGAGCGACGTCACGTACTCTGTAGCCTTGACAAGAACGAACATGGCCCAGAGAGTCAACGCCACGATGAGGACGGTCACAACGGAAGCAAGAATCATCTTCATGCGATTGGATTTGGGCCGCCATGAAGCGGCATGGAGAAGGATAGCGCAACCGGAGAGAAAGCTGCACGCAGAAGACGATCCGTTAGTCGAAAAGCAATCATGGCGCGCGCTTCGAGACTCAGCGTAAACCCGACCAATCGTCCGCGACAAGGATGGAATTGCTGGGATTAGCTGCGTCATATTTGATGCTTGCGGGCTGGCCAGCGACGAGGCGTTCCAGACGAACCTGGCTCTCGAGACCGGTAATGTCCTGTGCAGTGTGATAGGTAACGCCGGAGATCAAGTAGCTATACGAGACGAAGTGCCGCGGGCGCATGTCTTTCAACGGGCGAGCGCTGGAGCCAAACAATCCCTTGCGCGCCTCCTTCGATTCCGGCGGACGCTGGACCAGATCCACGATCTGCCCTTCGGCAATGCGGCCGATCTGGTTCAGATGGAGGCGGCGCTTGCGTTCCGCTTCTTCGGGATCCTCCGCGGGGCGGAAGAACGCATAGGCAATCATGGCCAGCGCGGCGATCGCCGCTCCACCCATGGCCAGCATTAATTTCCAATCGACAAGCAATTCCTTCAACGAACAGACTCCCCGATCTAAATAGGTGGGATTGCATGAAGGCACGCGGAGGGTTGCGTGCGCGCAGTACGGCGGGAGGTCTTTCCCAATCCGCCTGTGCCCCACTGAGGGGTATTCTACCGAATCCCCACGGGATACGTGAAACTACGGTGGCGCCTGCACCGGATTGCGCAACACGCCTACACCGGCAATGCTGACCTCCACTGTGTCACCAGCAACCAGCGGACCGACTCCGGCGGGCGTACCAGTGGCGATGATGTCCCCGGGCATCAGCGTCATCATGCGGGAAATCCAACGGACCAGAAACGCTGGAGGATAGATCATCAACGAGGTCACACCGGACTGCCGTCGTGCGCCATTGACGTGCGCCTCGACCAGAACATTCGATGGATCGAGAGCCGTCTCGATGTATGGTCCGACGGGGCAAAATGTATCGAAACCTTTCCCGCGCGTAAATTGTACGTCGTTCTTTTGCAGGTCGCGCGCGGTGACGTCGTTGAGACAGGTGTAGCCGACCACGAAAGAGAGAGCATCTTCGGCATCGCCGAGTTGCGAGCAGCGCCGGCCGATGACCAGGGCGAGTTCGCCTTCGTGTTCCACGCGTTGCGAATACTTTGGCAATACGATCGCTTCTTCCGGGCCGATGATCGAAGAAGGCGGCTTGAGGAACATCAACGGCTCTTTCGGGACTTCGTTGCCCATCTCCGAGGCGTGAGCGGCGTAATTGCGGCCGATGCAAACGATTTTCGTCGGCTCAGCCGGAGCCAGCAGCTGCACGTCGTCGAGCCGCGTAGAACGCGAGCCACGGGACCACGGCCCCCACGGCGCGCCGGAGATCTCAACGACATTCTCTCCTTCGATCAGCCCATACCGCGGCGAAACCGAGCCCGAAGCGGAAGCGTCGCGCACCACGTAACGGCAAATTTTCATCAGTGTTTAGCTCGCGTGATGCTTGGGATGAGAAGCATGTGATTCACGGGCTCTCCAGATCGTCGTAGCAATCCAGGAGAGCGTTGTGAGAATCATGTACACGACCGCGCCCTGCATGAAAACCTGGGGCGCACTGTGCCAATTGCTGAGATCGCGAAAGAACAGGCAGAGCACGCGATAGCTCAGGCTGAAAATGAGCCAGCCAATAAGGCTGGAAGCCAGGAGATGCCCAGGCAAGCGCAGAAACCGAAAAATGGGCACGGCCGCAAGAAAGCCGAGAATCGCAGCGGCAACGATATTGCGCTCCAGTGCAAAGCGTTCCAGAAATGGCGCGCGATTGGCAATCACCA
>DASQYT010000380.1:0-7018 GCA_035639075.1 Candidatus Elarobacter sp. | reverse complement strand
TCCTGGGGAGCTTTTTGGATAGGCGCGCTGCGTTCGGACTTGCGGCTCGGGAGGCGGTATCGCCCTCCAGGCAATTCCTCGATGGCGCGGCGCTTTTTGAGCTTGGAAAGCATTTTGAACAAGGGGCGATTGTCGGACTTTTTCAGATGGAGGCCCCTGGCAATGTCAGTGGTGGAGACGGGGACGCTTCTAACTTGCAGAAAACGCAGTATGTTATTGGGACTCAACTGTGAGGGACGTGGCATTTGGCATTCGCCCTAAACGGCGGGCGACAATTTTCACAGAGATTCTAGTCAATTTTTGGGGGTTTCATAGGAACTTTTTTCGGGCATTGGGGATTATATAGGCAGGCCAACACACGACCGGCTAGTCGCCCTCCGTCAGACTGGCCGGATTCCCCGAGAGGGGATAGAAGGGAGGCGGGACGACCTGGCCCGCCTCCCTCTTCATTTTCACACTCCTACGCCGGACGGACGTCAAAGCCCCGATTAGTGATTTAGGAATTCATCGCGCGACGGTGCTCAAGAACGGATAGTGGCTGGCCGCGGCCATGAAAAACAACATGGGAAAGGACAGCCAGAACGAGGTTCGCGCGGTGAGATAGTTCCAACGCATCAAACGTTCGGCTTCCGGCGGCATGGGGATGCCCTGCTCTGCGCTCGCGCGCGACCACGCGATCAGGCGCTTCTGGACGCGCCAGACTACGCCCCAAGTGTTCAGCAGCATGATCAAGCCGAGTCCACCTCCCACGCTGATGGCGAGATGCGGATTGGAAACGTTGGGCCCGCCATTCAACGCGAGAATTAGCCAGGACGCTGCAACCACGACCAAGGCAATTCCCACTGCCCGAATCCAGATACTATTCAAGATTCCTTTAGCGGGAAGCTGTAACGCGTAAATGAAAACATATGCCACGAGCCAGACGAGAAACCACCAGCCAAACCACTTGCCGACGAGCGCAGGATTGCCCGCGAGTTTCGCGTCGGACGCCAGATGAATGGCGTAATAGCGCATCCCAACAAACACGGTAACCAGCGCGGACCAGCGGAACCACGCCATGGCGCCGGGCATCAGCTCGGGATAAATCTTGACGCGAAGCTTGGGGTCGCACTGCTTCATCGCGGGCGTCAGGACCAGATTGAAAAAGTAGAGCAAGCCGATCCAAATAATGCCGAAGATGAGATGTAACAAACGCAAGGCCATCATTTCGTTGGCGTGTGGCGTGTCGAGAAACGAGAAATGCGGCTGCCAGTCCGGAAAGCTCAGCGCAATCAAATGCAAAAGCATTCATGCACCTCGGTGATTCTTTGCTGCTTCCTGAGCATACATCAGGCAAGTACGCGGTCGCGTGCTCCAATGTATCAGCGAGAGGAACGTCCGGCGACTCTTGCAGGGTTCGTTGTGGATTCTGTGAGCGAGGACTTATTCGTAGCGCAGCGCGACCAGGGGATCGACGCGCATCGCACGGCGCGCGGGGATGCTACACGCGGCCGCAGCGACCGCCGCAAAAACAATCGGGACCGAAATAAACGTCAGGGGATCGTGCGGCGTGACGTGGTAGAGCATGGTTGCAAGCGCTCTGGCCGCTCCCAGCGCCCCGAGCACTCCGATAGCGACGCCAATCAACGTCAGCTTCAGTCCCTGGCCGATGACCATGCCCATCACTTGCGGGGGGCTTGCGCCCAACGCCGTCCGGATGCCGATTTCGTGCGTGCGCTGCGAGACCAGATTGGACATCACGCCGTATATCCCGATCACTCCTAAAAACATGGCCACGACGCCGAAGAAAACCATCAGCTTGGTCAACACGCGATTCCCCGCGTCCACTATGACCATCAGAGTCTCAAGCGGCTCCACAGAAGAGATCGGCTGGTCGCGGTCCACAGTCCAAATCGTGTCGCGGATGGCCGTAGCCATCGTTGTGGAATCGGCGGTTGTCCGCACCACGAATCCGAGGGTCGCCGAAGGAAATTGGGCCAAAGGAACGTACATTTGACGTTCAGGACGGGGGCGCAGTTGGTACATCTTAACGTCGTTCACAACGCCCACAATCGTGCCGACTGTGTGCTGGTCGCCAAATCGAACTTGGTGTCCAATGGGATCTTCGTTTGGCCAAATCTGCTCTGCCATGGTCTGATTGATAATTACAGACGGTGAACTTCCTTGGGCGTCGGCGGAACCAAAGAAACGACCTTTGAGCAAGCCAATCTGCATCGTTGATAAATAATCGGCAGATACCGCTGTGAAGTGCGTGCCCTGCCTTTCCCCCGGTTGAGGAGCGGGCTTCCCAACGGCTTCGAACTCGACTCCTTGACCGAACCCGCCGAACGGCACATTACTCGCCATCCCCGCGGAGTCCACTTGTGGCAGCGCCCGGATACGCGCCAGCACATCCTCGCCGAAATTGCGTTGCCGCGATTCCCCCGCGTACTTCGTCCTGGGCAGCGCCAGTTGCGCCACCATTAGATTCGCGGGATTGTATCCGGGGCTGGAGCGCACGGAAAGGATGAAGCTCTTCACCAGCAGTGTCGCTGAAATGAGCACCACCACGGCCAGCGCGATCTCCGCAGCGACGAATGTGCGCCGCAGCCGCGCGCTGCCTCTGCCACCCGTCGCTTGGCCGGATGCTTCCTTGAGGGTACTGTTCAGGTTGAGCTTCGAATTCTCGCGCGCCGGCGCGAGGCCGAAGATCAGGCCGCACAGCAGAGTGATTCCCAAGGCGAAGCCCAGCGTTGTGGAATCCAAATCCGCATGTCCGTAGTTCACCAGATACCCACGGATGTGACCCGGGATCTGAGATTCGATCCAGTGCATCCCCCAGAGGCCAAAGAACACGCCGGCCGCGCCACCGAAGAAAAACAGCAGGAGCGATTCCGTCAGAAGTTGCCGAGCCAGCCGGCCACTCGTCGCGCCAAGCGCCCCGCGAACCGCAAGCTCCCTGACGCGGTTTGTCGCGCGGGCCAGCATCAAGTTCGCGACGTTCGCGCAGGCAATCAGCAGAATCAGCCCTACCATAAAGAGGCAAATCATCACCTGGGGCGCGCCCTCTTTCCTGGCAATTTCGTCCGTCATGGAGCCGACCAGCAACGTCAGGTTGGTGTTCGTCTGCGGAAACTGGCTTTCAAGACGCCCAAAAATCGCCGCGCATTCCGCTCCGGCTTGCTCCGGCGTCACGCCGGGCTTAAGCCGGCCAAATGCAGAGAACGACGAACTACCGCGGTCGGCGCGCTCCTTGTCCGTCAGGGCCAGTGGCGTCCATAGGTTGGCGAGGCCCATCAGCATGAACTGAAACGTTCCCGGCATCACGCCGACCACTGTGTAGGGTTCGCCGCCAATCGTAATGTGCCGTCCGATAATGTTCCGGTCGCCAGCGAACCGGCTCTGCCACAGCCCCTGGCCGAGAATGGCTACGTGTCCCGCCCCCGGCGCATCCTCGTCCGGAGTGAACGTGCGTCCGAGCATAGGCTTGACGCCCAGCGCATCAAAATAATTCCAGCTCACTCGTCCCCCCTCGATAAGCGCGGGAGGACCGTCGCCGGTGAGATTGAAATTCCATCCCGCCCATGAGGCGGTCTGCTCGAACGAGGTGTTCTGCTTCTGGAAGTCGAGGAAAGAGGCCGTGGAGAAGAGGCCTTCCCTGGTCCATCCCTTTTTCTTGTCATGCGACTGGAATACCATCAGCCTGTCCGCCTGAGGGTAGGGCAGCGGCTTGATCAGCCAAGCGTTGAAGTAGCTGAAGATGGCGGTGTTTGTTCCGATGCCGAGCGCGAGAGTGAGCACGGCCACAACGGCGAAGCCTGTTGACTTCGCCAGCGTCCGAAGGCCGTAGCGAATATCCTGAAGCACAGTTTCGATGAAGGTCACGCCGCGGGCGTCGCGGTGTTCTTCTTTGAGTTGTTCCACTCCGCCAAAATGCAGACGCGCGCGGCGTTTTGCTTCCTGCGGCGGCAGACCCGATTGGATGAACTTCGCGACCTGTTGCTCAAAATGGAAGCGTAACTCCTCGTCAAGTTCGGCCTCCACACTTTTCCGGCGGAAGAGGGAACGCAAGCGCAACAGCAAGTCGTTCAACATGGGCCTCTCCTAAGTCGTCTCAAAATCAAGTTCGACGTCGTAAGGGCGCACTACTCATAGCGCAGTGCAACCATCGGATCCACGCGCATCGCACGGCGGGCAGGGACGTAACTCGCGGCCAGGGCAATAACCAACAGCAATAAAGGAACAGAAATGAAGGCTAAGGGGTCGTGTGCGCTTAGACCGAAAAGCATGCTGGAAAGCACATGGGACACAGCAGCACACGCGGCTAGGCCAGCAAGCCCGCCGATCAGTACCGGCCGCATGGCCTGCTCAATGACAAGTTTCATGACTTCGGTGCGGTCAGCTCCAAGGACCATGCGGATGCCGATCTCGCGCAGGCAACGGCTTACACTGTAGGACACCATTCCATATACGCCGATCGAAGCAAGCAGCACTGCTAAAACGCCGAGCGCACCGGAGAGCGCCGCTACAATGCGCGAGGGCGAGCGCCAAACTTCGAGGTACTCTTCGAGTCTGACCACATCGACGGGCATATCGGGATCGAGCGACCGCACGGCCTCGCGAATGCCTTTGCCGACCGGCGTAAAGCTTCCGGCGAAGCGCACCAGCACATACGTGCGCACGTTATCCTGTGGCCCGGCCGGAAAATAGAGGTACGGTGCGTTGACGTCGCCCAGATGCGAAACTTGTGCGTCCTTCGCCACGCCAATAACTGAGTATTCGCGGCCAGTATCTTGGCGCAATGTTTTCCCGAGAGGATCTGCGCCTGGCCAAAGGCGTCGTGCTGTGGATTCGGTGACGATTATTCCTGGGGCGTCCTCTGTCTCGCCTGGTCCAAAGTCCCTGCCTCGCACGATCGGAATGCCGACCACGGAAAAATAGGCTGGCGTGACGTGATTGTATTCGATCAGGACTCTGTCAAGTCGGCCAGGAACCGTCATATAGTCGGCGCTAAAGTCGTGGCTCAGCGGCGCGCACTCCGCTTGCGCAATTTCGCTTACGCCAGGAAGGCCCGCGAGGCGCTCTCGCAAGCGGCCCATAAATGCCGTCGCTCTAGTTTCATCGTAACCCTGCGCTTTGGGATAGAGGAACGCTGCCGCAACGTCCTTCATCTCAAAGCCGGGATCGACCGTCTGTGCGTAGTAAAGCCCGCGTAGCAGCAATCCAGCCGCCAACAACAGGATCATGCACACGGCGATCTGAGCGCCGACCAAAGTGTTGCGCAAAAACCGACCGCTCTTTTTGCCGGGGCCGGACTTTGCACCGTCTTCTTTCAATGCCGTGTTGAGGTCGAGTCGCGAGCTCTGCAAAGCTGGGACTAAACCGAACAGGATTCCAGTTACAAGAGTCAGTGCCAGCGCGTAAGCGAGCACACGAAAGTCGGGCGCAACATTCACCGCGAGAGTAGAAAACATATGCGGCAGGTGAGAAGTAACAAATTGCGTGATGCTTGCGAACGACCAGAACGCGAACAGCGATCCCAGCGCTCCTCCGAGCATGGAAAGCAGGAGACTCTCTGTCAACAATTGCCGCACGAGACGCCACCGGCCCGCGCCGATAGATAGCCGCAGCGCGATTTCCTTGTGGCGCGCGGAAGCGCGTGCAAGCAGGAGATTGGCTACGTTCGCGCACGCAATCAGCAGCACGAGTCCGAAAGCGGCGAGAATTACGAAAGCCACCGGGATCAGGCTTTGCCGCTCTTCTGGTCTACCGAAAAATGTAGCTGTCGAGATCGCTAACGAAGTAGTGCGGCCAGGATTCAGTTGGTCGATGCGTCCGGCGATAACACCAAGGTCTGCGCGTACTTGCTCCATCGTAACGCCTGGGCGTACACGGCCGAGCAGCGCCAGCCAACTCATATTGTCGTCCGCCAGGCGATCGCGCCCTGCGTCCAGAACTTTTTGAATGGTTATGGGCACCCAGAATGCGCTTGTCATCGGCTCTGTGCCCGTGAATCCCGGAGGAGCCACGCCAGTCACGGTGAATGCCATACGATTCAAAGTGATTTTCTTGCCTACGAGCGTCGGGTCACCTCCAAACGTGTCCCGCCACAATTGGTCGCTGACCACGACGACGGCATTATCGCCCGAAGTAGCGCAGTCTGAATCGACAAAGCCACGGCCCAGTGCAGGACGCTCGTTCAAAACATCGAAATAGTTGCATGAAGTTGCCGTTCCCAAAAGCTGCTGCATCTTGCCGCCAGCAAGGGTTCCTTCGAGGAAAGGCTCATAGGCCACAAGTCCCGAGAAGACGTGATTGTGATCGCGATAGTCGAGATATTCCGAGTACGAGAACATGCTCGTTTCGCCGTGAGTGTTGCGAATAGTTCGCCGGTGAAATATCTGGCTCACGCTGACCAACTGTTCTGCACGAGGGATCGGAAGTAAGCGCAGCGCGGCGCCGTTTAGCACCGAAAAGATGCCGACGTTGATTCCGACGCCGAGAGCAATCGCCAGCACAGCCGCCACTGTAAACCCTAGGTTCTGTCGCAACATGCGCAAGCCGTAGCGAATATCCAGCAGCAGCGTTTCGATGAAGGTCACGCCGCGGGCTTCGCGATGTTCCTCCTTGAGTTGTTCCACTCCGCCAAAATCCAGACGCGCGCGGCGTTTGGCTTCCTGCGGCGGCAGACCGGACTGGATGAACTTGGCGACCTGTTGCTCGAAGTGGAAGCGCAGTTCGTCGTCAAGCTCGGCTTCCACATTTTTCCGGCGAAAGAGAGAGCGCAAGCGCAACAGCAGATCGTTCAACATGGGCCTCTCCTAAGTTGTCTCGAGGATTTGCGCGACCGCGGCAGCAAGCTTGCGCCAGGCACTTTCTTCGCGTTCCAACTGCTTGCGCCCAAGCCGCGTCAGCTCATAAAACTTGGCGCGGCGATTGTTTTCCGACGCGCCCCAGCGTGCTTTGATCCAGCCTTTGCGCTCCAAGCGATGCAGCGCGGGATACAAGGAGCCTTGTTGTACGAAAAGAGCCTTGCTGG